>CAZMRS010000247.1:0-4559 GCA_964568435.1 uncultured Boseongicola sp.
ATGGCGCACCAAATGCATGCATGTGATCAGAACTTTATGCATGTCCGATCCCTTACATTCGCGTCTGTTTGTAAATGAGATCTGCGATCTGGAAGTCGATCTCTTCGTCGATATCCTGCGCTTCGACCGGCTCGATTTCGAACAGGAAGGGGCGGTTGCCGATCCGGTTGTGCTTTTGGATCAGCGTCTCGCCTTCGAAGATATAGATGCAACTGTTCTCTTCATAAACCGGCGGCAAATCTTGGGTCCGAAGCAGGATATTGGGGTTGTGATTGATCGCGCGGCCCAGCGGGTCCCAATAGCGCGTCTGTTGGCGCGTCACGCTGAATAGGGAATCGTAGACTGGGTAATTCTCGAAAAAGGTCTCAACCGCTTTGACCAGCGTTTCTGGCCGCAACAAGGGATTGGTCGAATGCGTTTGCATGTAAAAGCGCGAGGGCACTTCCTGAATGTCGCGCAGCAGGACATCGTTCATCGGAGTGGCCCCGTCACGCAGATGTTCGGGACGGTCAAGCACAATGACCTGCGGGTACTTTTCGGCGCACTGCTCTTTGATGTCGGGCGAATCTGTGTCGATCACAATTTTCTCAACCAGAGGACAGGCCAGCATGACGTCCACCATGTGGTGAAAGAGGGGTTTGCCATCTCCAAAAGGACGATAATTCTTGCCCGGCACGCGCTCTGAGCTGTGGCGCATAGGCATAAGTGCCACGATCTTCTTGTCCGACAAATCCATCAAAAAGTCCTGCGTTTTGAGATTATTGTTCTGATTTTCCAGCCGACAGATTAGCGTAATCAATGCGGCCCTCGACATTGTTTTCAAACGCCGAGTCCGGGTGATTGTGGGTTTCACTGGTTGGATAATAAAAGCGCCGCTTCAGCGCACGAGACAGCTCCGGCGGGTCCCTGTGCCCTTGCAACGCACCATAAAACTGATTGAAGCGGAACAAGATGATCGAGCGCCATTCCTTGAGGAACATTTTGTGCCTCAAAGCGACGCGACAATCGCTCGTCACGTTGGCGGTGAACAAGCCAATGAAATCGGTGAAGGAAAAATGCGCGGCGCTGTCGATGTGCCTCAGTGCAATCGCCTCGCGGCGATACCGGTTGCGTACTTGCGCCCAGGTTTCTTCGTGGATGTGCACAATCGAGGCTTTGGGCACATAGGCCAACCAGCCGCCCTCCGCTTGAGCGCGTTTGGCCCAATCCAAATCCTCTAGGCCCGTCAGCGTCTCGTCATAGTTGAGTGCTTCCCAAACCGACCGGCGCACCGCGCAGTTGGCGTTGTTACAAAAGTAGCTCTTCTGTGGGACCGCAGCTTCTTGGGGAAACCACTGCGCGAATAGACGGTGCTCGGAATACTTGTTAGTATCGCCGCCCAGCTGTCCGCCATAGCTCAGCACTACGCGCTCATCGCCGAACGGCCCAAGCAGGTCGCCAAGCCAAGTTTCGTGGGTCGGATACACATGGGCGCTGACAAAGACGAGAATATCACCTTCAGCGGCTTCGCAACCAATGTTCAGCGCACGGCCAAAGGTAAAATCTTCCTTCGCGATGCGTACAATGCGCGCGCCATAATGTTGGGCGATTGTGACCGTGCTGTCTGTCGACCCAGAATCGACAAGGATTACCTCATGAGGCTGGACCCGTTGAGCCCGGAGCCCTTCCATCAATCGGCCAATATGCGCTTCTTCGTTATAGGCTCTGATAACAATAGAAGCGGATAGATTTTCGCCATCAGTCCTAGCCGCGCTTGGATCTGATACAGTCATTTCATTTCCTGCTTTATGAAGACATCATCGGGGTAGAGAGTGCCGTTTTGATCGCCCCCTCATTTCATCGCAAGCCAAACATCAAATCCAGCCCGATGAATTTCATCGACACATCCTATTTTCACCACGCCAATACGCGTTTCGTAGCGGTAGGCAAGTGCGCGATCTCAAAGAGTGCGTAGACAATACTCCGCAAGAGCACGCTTTATCCGTAGACTTGTCTCGACAGTAGCACCTTGCCATAAGCCGCGCTCCCCAAAATCGGAGTCAGAATGAACACTTCAAGCGCTGTCCTAATCACCGGTGCAGCCGGTGGAATTGGCTCCGCCTTGGTCGAAGCCTACGCTGAGGCCGGCTGGCGAGTTATCGCGACCGATCGCAACGAGATTTCTTCAGAGCTTGTGCACGCGTTTATCCAAGCGGACTTTGAAGAAATCGTGGCGAACGAAGCGGCGCTTGATGCTTTTGCGAACGAGGTGAGAGCAGCGCTTGAGGGCTTCGACTTAAAGGTGCTGGTGAACAACGCTGCCCTGCAGCGATTAGGGAGCGTACCCGATATCTCGTTGTCCGATTGGGAGCGCACTCTTCGTTTGAACGTCACCACTCCATTTAGACTTGCGCAAGCATTCCTCCCGGAATTGCAAAACGCCAACGGGACCATCATCAACGTGGGCAGTGTCCACGCGCAGGCGACAAAGCGCGAATTCGTCGCCTATGCGACCAGTAAGGCGGCCCTGCATGGTCTGACACAAGCTATGGCCGTGGACCTTCGCGGCAATCCGCGCGTCTTGTGCGTTGCCCCCGCAGCCGTGGGCACAAAAATGCTGCACGATGGGTTTGCGGGCAATCCAGAGGCGCTGGCCGAACTTGCAGCGGCGCATCCTGTGGGTCGAATTGCCAAGCCAGCCGAAATTGCGCGGTCCATTGTCAGCCTGTCTCAAGAACCGTTTATGTTCGCGACCGGAACCACCGTTTGGCTAGACGGCGGTGTCCTATCCAGATTGTACGACCCGGCATGACAAAGTTCAGTATTGGTGGACCGCGCTGCGTGTGGGATGCCAAGCGCCTGCTTGGGGAGGGTGTTTGGTGGTCAGTCGCCGAGCAATCCCTCTATTGGCTCGACATAAAGCGCCCGGCGGTCTTGAGGTACATTCCGGGTGAAAACGCCACTCACGAATGGCCTTCTCCCGAACCGATCGGTTGTTTCGCTCCTCGAAAGGAAGCGGGGTTCATTGGAGGCTTTCGGACCGGCCTGAGCGCATTTGATCTTGGTGTCCCGGGTTCGCCTTTCCAGCCGGTTCCGGTTGCGGCGCCTGCAGGGCTCGGCGAGAACGACCGTTTCAACGACGGCAAGTGCCACCCTGATGGCAGCTTCTGGGCCGGCACCATGGACGATGCCGAGGAACAAAAGCGCGGATACTTCTACCGATTATCCCAGAATGGAAATCTCGAGCGCTTGTCAGGCCCCCATATGGTTTGCAACGGCCCCGCTTTCTCCCGAGACGGTCGGTTCGCTTATCTGACCGATTCCGCCGAGAGAACTATCTACCGCATCGACGCATCTGACGAGGCACAGCGCGCCGAACACTTTGTGACATTTGATGAACACCACGGCTATCCCGACGGCATGACAACCGACACCGAAGGGCGACTGTGGATCGCGTTCTGGGATGGCTCAAAGGTGATATGTCTTTCACCTCAGGGAGAGCCGATCGACGAAATCCAATTGCCGGTTTCTCGCCCCACCAATTGCGCCTTTGGCGGCCCGGATTTATCGACCCTGTACATCACCAGCGCCAGTATCGGGTTGAGTGAAGAGGACTTGGCCTCTCAACCGCTGGCCGGCGGACTATTTGCGTGTTCGATCGAAGGCTGCGAGGGTTGGGGGGCACCAACTTTTCGGTATTGAGCCGATTACCGAGCGCCAAGTATTCTTACCAAGTCGACCATAAGGGCCAAGCTCGGAAGCACCGCAGCCTTTGGCCCTTTGAGCGCGGGGAAATCGTTTACACACGCAGCCGAATTGCTGACCGGATGTGGGGACACACATCACCGTTCACGCAAAGATCGTAGCGCTCCATCGCGCAGACGAAGCGCTACTTCTCCTGACCGAACAAGATCGGCTGACAATCGAGTACCTTAAGGCCCCCACCTTTGTACCTAAGTTCTGAGGCGCCTGTTGGAATGGGCGAAACCAGGACCGAAAGGCCCGTTTCACCGGCAAATTTTAGGTTAAGGTTTGCGTGCAGGGCGATCCAGCCCCCTTGACCTTTCCCGATCTCAGCCGAGGCGACCAGTTGCCCATGCGTCGTTTGAACTGCAGGGCTAAGCTGTTTCTTTTCGTCCATGATAAACGTTACTTGGTTGTCGTTCTGCTTTCGCGACGACGAAGAGTAAATCTGGATGGCCACCGAAAATCCGTCTCGAGCGCGCACCGGCACGATTAAGTGGAACGCTTCATCGGCTTTTGCTTCTGGTAGGAGATACTCAACAGCGTGAACACCGTTGCCTTTGTCGTCAATCAATGTGTGGGGGCGCGAAGCTTTGGCTTGCCCGATCAATAGGCGGTCTTGTGCGACGATTTCTCCCCTGATGGCACGATTAGGATAAACAGGTTCCTCAAAGTTAACTTCGTCTCCAACATCGAGATCGCTCACCAGTCTCGAGAGGTTCATCGTTTCACTCGAATTCCTGGCCATCACTCGCAAATAGGCGAGCACGTCATCGACAGTATTGGTCCAGCGAAAACGCTTTGACACTCGCTCGCAGTTTTCCTTCAAACTTTCG
>CAZMRS010000248.1:0-4535 GCA_964568435.1 uncultured Boseongicola sp.
AGGCGCCGCGGGCGCGGCCGGTTGGTGGGCCGTTGCGCTTCTCCTTGCTCTACTTTTTCTCGATCCAGAAGTTCGTGCGAAACCAAGGAAAATCATCGACGCATTGGCCGATGCAGGTGGGTTGATCTCGACGCTATACTTGATGTTCCTAGCGGTTTCGATCATCGATTTTTGTTTGTCGTTCACCGGGCTTCCGGTCTTTCTGTCGCTCGACGTCCTGGCCTGGCTGAACAGCTTGGATCTTGGGGGTAGTGGATCAACACTCGCGCAATTTGTCGCGTTACTACTAACCATGCTTCTTGCTGTCTTACTTGGCATGGGGATGCCTGCAGTGCCCGCATACATCAACGCGGCCCTTCTGATGGGACCGGTTCTTGCGGGACTCGGCTTGTCGCTCTTCACAGCCCATATGTTCATTTTCTATTTCGCCGTTGCCAGTGCGATCACGCCACCGGTGGCGCTAGCTGCATTCGCCGCTGCAACGATCACAAAGGCGGAACCGATGGCGACAGCTTTCTCGGCGGTGAAGTCCGGCATTGTCATGTTTGTCGTCCCGTTCGTTTTCGCATTCTACCCAGAGCTTTTGCTGATCAACGAAGCTGTACTTGATCCGCGAACACCGGGCGGAACCGGATACTTAGCGGGCTATGATGGGCAGGCGCATCTCGTCGCGCTTCTGCTACTCTTGGCGCGATTGGTTGCAGCGCTTTATCTGATTTCTTCAGCGCTCGCCGGTTATGACAGAAAGCCACTGTCCGCGTTGGAAGTTGTTTCCCGACTCGGACTGGCGGCGCTTTTGATGTTCAAGCCAGAGATGATTTGGATGACTGCCGCCCTTGCTACGCTATTGCTGTTGATTTGGCATAGTCGGGCCACAAACAGGTCTGAAGCTTCGGCGGATGCACCATAGACGGGGCGCTGCTGGATTGCGATAGAGGGGTCACCAAGCTTTAGTCTGGTTCTCCGCCCAAGACCTCCCAGAAATCGGATCGCAGGTTGTGATGCGGGAAAGGCATGTCGGGAACCGGTGCATCCAGAAATTCGCAAAGTGGCCCCCAGCCTTCTGCGACATCGAATACGAGCAATCTTTCGGGAGCGACAGTCTCTTTTACTTTCGCAGTTCGCGCCTCAAAGGCTGCAATCGCGTTTTCTTTGACTCGGAATTTGCCATGAAATGTTGCCTGCCCAATGAACTGGTTGTTCATATCGAGGATCTCCCGAACGGGCGGCGGGAGGTCTAGCTCGGGGTATCGCTCCATAAGTTTGCCAATTGTCTTGTCGAAACTCGCCCACCATTTTTCAACTGGCCGAACAGAGTGAACGACCTTGGCATCCGGGAAGGCTTCAATCGTCTGTTCCCAGTAATGCGCGCCAGGCCAATCGACTTGACTGGAATAGCCGTCAAAAACCATCTCCCAATCTTGAGGCTTGCCGTCCGCCAAGGCCTTCCAAACCGGCACCTGATCTAGGTTATCCAAGACCTCGTACATGTGGTGGCAAGGCCCAAACCCCAGAATTTCCAACGCTTCCTTGAGCGACTTTGTTCCGGTTCGACCAAATCCCGAACCAATAACCTTTAGTCCCATCGCGATCCTCCCGGATGCCTATTTGAAGCTCTTTCAGATTTGCCGCTTATTCGGCCTCTCTGGCCAACGTTATATCGAAGTTAACGTGAAGATATGTGTCGGTGACTTTGCCGGATATCGCCATGCCTTCGGGGAATTCACTTGCCGGGCGTTCGTCATAGTGCATCACAAGGTCCGAGCGCACGCCAAAGACGGTATCTTCATCAAGGTATGGATCATCGTCGGGGAAGATCTCGGTGACAAGGGGTCTGAAACCGGGTGCTGTGACGATGTAATGAAGGTGCGAAGGTCTCCATGGATGGCGTCCACACGCCCTGAGGATGTCACCAACAGGTCCGTCTGACGGCACGGTGTATTCCACGGGCTTAACTGTCGTGAAGGCGTACCGACCGTCGTCTCCAACCGTCATTAGCCCATGAAATGAATAGGTGTCCTGCTCTTCGTCCTGACTGGCATAAAGCCCGTTCGGAGCGGTTTGCCAAATGTCGAGCTCCGCGCCGGCAATTGGATTGCCATCAGTGTCACGGATTGTTCCCTCGGCCAGAAGGACAGGGCCACCATAATGGCGCTTCATATCACCGCCGTATGCCAACGGCGGGGCACCGGAGACGTGGAAGGGTCCAAGTACCGATGAACTTGTCGAGTCAGGATGTGAGTGGATCATATCCACAAGTGACGAGAGGCCGAGAACGTCCGAAGCAAGCACGAATTCGTGGCGATCTTCGGTTTCGACAGCAGCGCAACCTTCGAGGAATGCGATCCCCCGACGCCACTCTTCATGTGTCAATTTGGTTTCGCGCGCAAAGTCGTGGAGGTGCTTGACGAGAGAACCCATGATCTCGCGCATGCGCGGGTCGGTGTCTTCGGCGAGGTAACCCATGAAGACTTCGGTTATATTTTCGGCGGTTACAGTGCGCATGAACGACTCCTAGATGAGAGCAAGGCTGAGGATCGGGAATTCGATCAGAATGAAGAGAACGATGAGCATCACGAAGGCAAATGGCAGGGCCCCCATGAAGACGTCTTTAAGCGAGATACGGTCGTCGTCGATGGTCGACTTGATGACAAAACACGAGATTCCAAGTGGCGGCGTGAGAAGTCCGATCTCCGCCCCGACCACAGTTATGATGCCGAACCATATCAAAGACATGTCGAGTGCCTCAGCCAGCGGCAGAAATAACGGCACGACAATGAGTATGATCGAAGCTGTGTCGAGGAGTGTCCCAAGAAACAGCATCAACAATACGTACAGCAACATGATGACCCAGAAGGTGGCCTCGCTGCCAACAAGCAAATCTTCAAGCTGATTGGGCAGCCCTGCGAGGCCCAACATACGCGAATATATTGATGCCGCCGTAATGAGAAACAGTATGGCAGCCGTGATATGACCGGTCTCCAACAACGCGTCCCAAAAGGCTCTCGGCGTCATTGATTTGCGCGCAACAGCGATGAGCAATGCCACAAGAGCGCCCGCAGCCCCCGCTTCGACCGCCGTAAGCCAGCCTGTATAGATGCCGCCAAGTACGATTGTGATGATTGAGATTGTGGGTAAGGTTTTTGCGGCGACTTCGCGCCGCGACATCCATTCGCTGTCCTCGACAATCCGACCGCCAACAAAGTTTGGCGTGAAACGTCCCATCACCCAGATGGCCAAGACATAAGCGATAGCCAGCAGGATACCGGGGATCACGCCTGCCAGGAACATGTCACCGACCGATTGTTCGGCGACGAAGGAGTAGATGATCAACATGGCCGAAGGCGGAATAATCATGCCCAAGACAGATGAACCCGCAACCACACCTACCGCAAATCTGGGATTGTACTCCTGCGCGATCATTTGCGGCACAGAGACTTTGGTGAAGACCGACGCAGAGGCGATCGATGATCCAGTAACAGCGGCGAATACAGCGTTGGCGCCCACCGTTCCCATACCTATCCCGCCTTTGACTTTGCGGAACCGCATGGTCATCACTTCATAGATGTCTCGCCCCAGTCCGGCTTTCGACACGATTAAACCCATAAAGGTAAAAAGCGGGATCGTGGCGAATGTGTACTCCATCGCGCTGTCACCGACAGCGACCTTCAACAGGTTCAAGGCTAGCGTGAAGTTGTCCCGCATAAGCCAGATCGAAACAAAGCTGACCATGCCAAGCGCGACCGGGATATAAACCCCGGAGTAAATCAGAAAGACGATGGCAACGACCGATACGAGGCCGATTTCGATCGGGGTCATTGGTCGGCCTCATCGTGCTCGGGGGTGCGGACCAACGCGGGGCGGTCTTGCGCGGTGATGACTTTGATCACGAAGACGAGGCAGGATAATGCCGTTCCAAAAGTGATGACGAGCTTCACCGGCCACCAGGGCAACGTGAATAGGCCCGGGACACCAAAGTAATCCTGTGTGTCCCACATATGCAGGAATTCCGGAAAGGTGATGTATGCGATGAGCCCCATGAAGATAGCCGAGATCGCATTTATGATCCGGCGGAGGTTCGCGGTTAGGGCAGGGCGGCGATTGTAGAGTAGATTCAGAAATCCGTCGGAGCGTGTCAGTCGGTCAACGCGGACAACATCCGCCAACTGAAGGAAAACGATCATTACGACCGAGAATTGCACCATCTCGTAGGTGCCAGGAATAGGAGCGGAAAACGCGCCCCGTAAGATGACATCGACGTTCAGGATGACAACCAACGCCAGCACAACAAGTGTCCCTAGGGCGTTGGCCGTCATGGCGACAGTGTTCACGACCCGAGACAGGCCAGCTACTGCGGATTTCAGCATCGCTAAGACCTTTCTCGGGTCGGTTTCGGCTTACTCAGCCGACCAGTCGCGGATCGGCGAGTAGCCTGCCGCCACAAGCTTGCCGACGTAGGCCGACAGCATTCCTTCGCCGTCTTCGCCAGCGTCGTTCAACTTCGCGGCCATGTCTTTCGCGATGTTTTGCTTGCC
>CAZMRS010000249.1:0-3877 GCA_964568435.1 uncultured Boseongicola sp.
ACTTTACGCAGGCGCTCGTTTGCTGATGGACGATGCGGTCCACCGTGTCTGTCTTCAGCTCGTCCATCAGCAAACGAGCGCCTGCGTAAAGTGCTGATTTCGCGAGCTGAATTGCACGAATGTCACCCTGGGTGACAGAGATGATCGGGCCGCCATCCTCGGTACCGTCGTAAATGACATAGGCGTGGGTGCGCCCTTCCGAGATGCTGCGAGCGGTGCCGGTTTGTTCGGCTGAGCCGATAAGACCGGACGGATCGACAAGGCCGGCCATGCGCATTTCCGCCACGGCCTCGATGATACCAGATCCGCATATCCCGGTGACGCCAGTGGTTGCGATTGCCGCGTCGAACCCGTCTTCATCCGACCAGATTTCTGAGCCGATCACGCGGAAGCGCGGCTCTTTGGTGACGGGATTGATCTCTACGCGTTCGATGGCACCGGGTGCCGCGCGCTGACCCGAAGAGATTTGCGCGCCTTCAAAGGCAGGACCAGTGGGTGAAGAACATGCCAGTACACGGTCTTTCGTTCCAAGCAGGATTTCGGCGTTGGTACCGACATCGCAGATCAGCACGAGGTCGTCCGACTTATACGGTTCTTCAGAAAGAGCGACGGCTGCGCAATCCGCACCGACGTGACCTGCGATGCAAGGCAGGAGGTAGGCGCGGGCGGCAGGGTTGATCGGGTCGAGGCCCACCTCGCTTGCGGCGCAGGCGTAGGTGTCGCTTGTGGCGAGCGCGAACGGTGCTTGCCCAAGCTCCACCGGGTCAATTCCCAGCAGGAGATGGTGCATCACGGGATTGCAGACAATCGCCGCTTCGACAATGTGCTCGAGCGGGATATCTGCGCTTGTGGCCAGGTTCTGAGCGAGGTCGCCCATAGCCTCGCGTACGGCATTGGTCATTTCCAGATCGCCGCCGGGGTTCATCATAACGTAACTGACGCGGCTCATCAGATCCTCGCCAAAGCGAATTTGCGGGTTCATGATCCCGGCCGATGTCAAAACCTGCCCGTTGCGGAGGTCGCAGAGGTGGGCGGCAATTGTCGTTGATCCGAGGTCGATCGCGAGGCCGTAAAGACGGCCTTCAAAGTACCCGGGCCAAATGTCGATGACCCGATGCGTGGTTTCGTGGTGATCTTTGTGAAGAGCCACCGTAACGGCCCAACTGCCCTTGCGGAGGGCTGGTTGAAGCTTTCGCAGAACCGGAAGCGAGGCGTCGATTTTCTCGATATCCCAATCGCGTTTGAGCGCCTCTTGCAAGCGTTGAAGATCACCGGATGGCTCGTGCATGTCCGGTTCGCGGACCTCGACGTAATAAAGGCGCGTGGCCGGGTCCATTGTGATTTCGCGCGATGCTGCCGCCTTTCGGACGACCTGTTTGTGGACCTGACTTTCGGGCGGAACGTCGATCACGAGGTCCCCTTGAATGGTTGCCTGGCAGCCTAGGCGGCGACCTTCTTTCATCCCGCGCTTTTGCTTGTAGCGTTCTTCTACGGCATTCCATTCAGAGACTGCGTTTTCTTCCACGGTAACACCGTGCTTGGGAAACGTACCAAACCCCGGAGAAACCTGGCACTTGGAGCAGATGCCGCGCCCACCACAGACCGAGTCGAGGTCGACACCCAATTGCCGGGCGGCTGTCAGGATCGGTGTGCCTACCTCGAAATGGCCACGTTTTCCGGACGGGGTGAAAATGACCAAAGCTTTGTCTGTCATGGGTTTTTCGCCTCTGATTTCGCCAGAACAATAGCGTACGACACGATCTTTGAAAGGCTGCTTCCGCCAAAAAACGTCCCTGAAACGTCATTCGTGCTTCCAGTTGTCGCCGCAATCTTTTGGCACGGTGTCAGCAGTAAAGAGTTAGGGAAAGGAATTCCCATGGACCCAGTCGGTCTTGTTTTGTTTGCGATGGGCTACATTGCCCTTCAGTCTTTTGCGATCTTTCAGATGAAAGGCTTATGGCTGCGCGCAGCGGTTCTGCCTGTACCTGTTCTTTGTGGATTGCTTGTGTTGTCCGTTGCAGCTGGACTGTTCGGCGTGAATGGGGCTGAGGTTGCAGCTGTAGTCGCGGTTCCGATTGGGATCGTCTATCTTCTCGCGCTTTTGACTATTGAATTCGTTGCTCGCCTATTTGGCGCGGTCGAAATTCACTCGACGCCCAAAACGTCCGAGCCAGATACCCATACGGCGAAGGGAACGGGCAGAACGGCCAGCGCGATTGTCAGAACGGCCAGCCAGGGCCTGTAAATCCTGCTAAAACCTGCCGCGAAAGAAATCCCACCGCCTCCTCCAATGACTGCATTACCCGGCACGTTCAAGAGTACTGCGAGAAGCAAGTAGCGGGCTGTCCGAAAGGTAGGGCGCATCCACTTGGGCATGCGCGACAATAGATATTCCAGCCGTTCTTCGCGCGACATCGGGTCCAGGTTTTCGATAAGACGGCAGGCATGTTCCAACCTTAGGTCTGCGAGAATGCCGTGCAGCCATCTGTAGGGCGTCCACCGACCTACGACGAACGAGATTGTTAGTCCCAGAACTGTCGCGCCGTAAACCAGCGGAGCGACATCGGCACCTTTCATCACAAGCAGGGAGATGCCGATTTCAATCCCGGGAACGAATGGGACGGCCAGCAGAAGTGCGTAGGACAACAGCAAAAGCAACATGACGCCAAGCATTAGCCCATCGGTACTAGAGGCCGCGGCGCGCTCTTCCGTCCAATGCAATACCCGCATGATGGCTGCCACAGCGGCAACGATAATCGTCAGTTTGATGGCCAGCCGCACGATACCGATGCGCAGTGGTGGAAATTCATTTTCTTGCGCCATATCCCCATGCATCTCAGGCCAAGATGCGGTTCAAATCACGGCTGGTTCACCTGAGACCCGCTGTTCCCTGTTGGAACGCTAACATGTATGAAACTGGCCCGGAAGTCGTTCAGTTACTCAATTAACCGCGACGACGGCGGCGTCCCTCACGACCGCCGCGACCACTGCCACCAGACGACACAGGTTTGTTCATCCGGATCCAGTTGCCGCCGGATGGATCGTGATCCAGCAGGAAGTCCGCGGCGCGGATTGAGAGGATCTCGTCCGACGCGATGCCCGAAGTTTTGCCGAGCCCAAGGAGTGGGCCCAGTTTTTTCAAGTCAGCGTCTTCCGGCACGGTGATGCCAAGATCGGCCAGTCGGGCAATGCGTTCGCGCACAAGGTCTTCGGACGTGGCCATTCCGACAAGTGGACCAAGCGCTTTCATGTCGAGATCGTCCGGTGCAGTGACGCCCAGGGCCTTCAATGCGTCGAGGCGTTCCGAGATGGATTTCTTCGTTGCCGGCATGGCGACCGGGTTCATGATGGCCGAGGTCATGCCGGCGGCAGACGCCATTGCGAGGAAGGCGTTATTGATGCCGTGGCGGTTCGGCAGGCCAAAGGAAATGTTCGAGGCGCCGCACGTTGTGTTCACGCCAAGCTCTTCGCGCAGCTTGCGCACAAGGGCAAAAACCTGAAGGCCAGCGGTTGCCATTGCGCCGATCGGCATCACGAGCGGGTCGACAACGATGTCGTGCGCGGGAATTCCAAAGTCAGCCGCGCGCTCGACGATCTTTTTAGCGACGGCAAAGCGCACGTCCGGGTCTTCGGAGATGCCTGTGTCATCGTTCGAGATTGCGACGACGGGGACGTTGTATTTCTTGACCAGTGGCAGAACGAGTTCGAGGCGATCTTCTTCGCCGGTGACCGAGTTCAGAAGTGGACGGCCGTTTGCCGCTTCGAGGCCGGCTTCGAGGGCACCGGGAACCGAGCTGTCGATGCAAAGTGGTACGTCCACAAGACCCTGAACGAGCTCGATCATCGACGTCATAAGCGGCGGTTCAGTCTCGTTGGG
>CAZMRS010000249.1:3888-4529 GCA_964568435.1 uncultured Boseongicola sp.
CTCTTAGGCGCCAAGCGGCTTGTTCGATGGCGTCTTTTTCGACCGTTGAGAAGTTGCCGGCTTCGAGTTCAGCAGCAAGAATTTTGCGACCCGTCGGGTTGATGCGTTCGCCAATAACGCAGAAGGGCTCGTCAAAGCCAATGACGACGGTTTTGGATGCGGATTCGAGTACAGTGCGGGTCATGTGTCGTCCTTTGGCACGTGGTGTCAGGCTCGTTTGTTGAGCGAATGTCGGCGATGCGCATCTCGAAATGCGACTTCTTGCGATTTGGAAAAGACACTTAGCTTTTTGACTTTGGCTGCGCGAGTGTCAGGGACGTGAAATCTTTTCAGGAAAACTATGAGGCGGCCGGATGGGTTCCGGCCACCGGTCTTCCCAAAGTGTCAGCCTGCCATGGCTGCGGGTACGCCGGATGCGCCTCCGCGTGATGTCGCCCAGGCAGCGTTCGTTTTGATGCCGCCAAGGGGGAAAAAGTGCACGTGGGTGATGGCGAAGTCCGGGTTGGCAGCCTTGTGCGCAGCGAGGGCCGAGACGACGTCGTCTGGCTCATAAGGCAACACGAGTTTGGTGACGTCCATCGCGCGTTTCTGTAGCACTTTGAGTGACGGGCCCACGCCGCAGGCAATAGCGAATTTGATCA
>CAZMRS010000250.1:0-4524 GCA_964568435.1 uncultured Boseongicola sp.
TGGCGTACTTTTCGCACCGTAATTGTCCCAACCGCCAGGTCCACGCGAAGCGCCTGGCCAACATGGTTCACAGTGGTGATATCGGAGTGACTGTCACAAGGCATGATCTGCCGCTCCTCGGCGAAAATTCAAAAATGGCAGCGAGGCCGAGACTTTTGGCTAAACCGCATGGAGCAAACCCGGAACTACCTGCGCGCCTTACGGGATCGCCGTTGGGTGCAACATGCGAATATCTGGAGACTTTGGACAGAGATATCGGTGTGGAAGGCACTCAGCTCGAGGAGGACATGAATAGCCCGGAAACGTCGCGGGACTCGGAGAATAGCGCCGCGCTTGCAAAGCTATTCGCTATTGTTCGCACCTCGGCAATCCTGAACGGCAGAACCGTCATCCAGGCACAAATCAGCCACCAGATGACCCGGCGTATTGTCGAACTCGAGCAAGAGGAAGGTCGGTCCGACATATGCCAAGCTGCCGAGGCCTGCACTGACGATGTACAAGGCGATCAGGACATTCCGTTACAATACTTCCGCGAATGTGCGCGGCATTAAAAAAGGTATGGCTCAAATTGCACGAACCAAAGGGTGAGATGATGAAGAAAGCAGTTTCGAGAAGGCGTCTCATAATTGCAGGTACCTGTGCCATTGCAGCGCCAGCGGGCCTCAAGGCGCAACAAAGGGAGGTGTGGTCCGCCGACGATGCCGGGTTTGCACTCGCTTCCGGTCGGCTCCAAATGCTGGATATTCGGACGCGGGACGAGTGGCGCCAGACAGGCATCGCAGAGCGAGCCTGGCCGGTCAGCATGCACGAAGAAGGTTTTCCCGAGCGCCTGTTCACGGCCCGTACTCTTGCCGGTGACAACCCCGTGGCTCTGATATGTGCGACAGGGGGACGGAGCGATTATCTGCTGCGAACGCTTCGGGACTCCGGGTATTCAGGTTATGTGGACGTCTCCGAAGGTATGCTCGGGTCACGTGCGGGACCGGGCTGGATTGCGCGCGGATTGCCGGTGGTCCCCGTCGACGAGGCGCTCGCCTCGCTTCCTTCTCAGCTGCGCGCGTAGGCGAAGGACGAGGAGGTCGGCCTTTATGACGTGGATATCTCGTTTCGCCCACATCCTTCTTTCGAGTGCGATAGCACTCTCCCTTCTACCGGCGCTAGGGGTTCGGTTGGACATGGCTCAGGCAGCCGAGTCGGAGGCTTTCTCCAACCCTGCCGTGACCGCCCGCCTGGTCTCTGCGGAACAAGGTGTTGCCGCTGACAACAAAAGCCTGTCGTTGGGGTTGGATCTCGATCTTGGAGATGGCTGGAAGGCCTATTGGCGCAGCCCGGGTGAAGTCGGTCTACCGCCGTCAATCGATTGGTCAGGATCGGAAAATCTCGCGTCGACTGAAATTCTTTGGCCGGCCCCTGCAAGGTTCACGGCATTCGGAATCGAGAACTTCGGCTATTACGACAGGGTGCTGCTCCCCATACGGGCCACGCTTGCCACCGCGGGCGCTCCTGTCCGTCTCCGGGCGCAGGTCTCCCTGCTCACGTGCTCGGACATCTGTGTACCTCAGGATTTCGAGTTGGCGTTGGACCTTCCGGTCGGAAGCGGGATCGACCGGAGCTCCGCTGACCTCATTACGACCTTTGCCGGGCGGGTTCCCTCGGATCCCGCGCCCTCGGTCATCGACACCCTCACTGCGACCTTCGGCCCGGATCGAGAATATCTGATTGTCACCGCAAAAAGCGCCGAACCATTTCAGACACCGGACGTTTTCCCCGAATTTGGCGAACTTTTCACCTTCGGCAAACCAGATATTCGCTTGAGTGGAGACAGACGGTCGCTCTGGGCGCGGCTTCCGGTGCTTGCAGCCGACGAGGAGATCGACACCATCAGCGTGACAATCACGGACTCCAGCCGTGCCGTGACCGGTGCGCCTCAGGTGCTTGCGGAACCCCCGCCTCCTCCGTTCCGGTTGGTCCCGCAATCGACCAGCGCCTGGCAGCTCTTGACATATGTTCTGCTGGCCTTCGTAGGCGGGCTCATCCTGAATGCAATGCCATGCGTCCTACCCGTGCTGTCGATCAAGCTGGCTTCGGTCATCAAGGCCAGAGACCACTCCGACAAGACAATACGTGGGCGCTTCCTTGTCTCAGCGCTTGGTGTCATGGCCTTCATGTGGGTTCTGAGTGCAAGCGTTCTGGCGCTGCAATGGTTCGGGTTCAATGTTGGATGGGGGCTACAGTTCCAGAATCCGGTTTTTCTGACACTCCTGTTTCTGATCCTCGCGGTATTCGCAGCAAATCTTTTTGGAATCTTTGAGATCACCTTGCCCTCAAGTTTGCAGACGCGCCTCGCGTCTGCCGGAGCCCGGCAAGGGTACACTGGAGACTTCGCAACAGGCGCATTTGCTGCAATCCTGGCGACACCATGTTCGGCGCCATTTCTCGGCACAGCGGTGGCTTTTGCACTCACCGGTCGTCCGATCGACATTCTCGCTGTCTTCAGCGCGCTCGGGCTCGGCCTCGCCCTTCCCTATCTCGCCTTCGCGGCGCATCCTGGTCTTGTACAAAGACTGCCGAAGCCAGGCACCTGGATGACGGCACTCAAGATCGGTTTGGGGTTCCTTCTTGCGCTTACGGCCGCGTGGATCCTCTGGGTTCTGAGTGGCGTCTCTGGGCAGCGAACAGCCGGTCTGGTGGCCCTGCTGAGCCTTGCACCGATCGCGCTGCTGCGGATCCAGGTTGGACCCATGATGGTTCGCGCAGGCTTGTTGCTCCTGATTTTCGCCTCACCATTGATGGTAGTATCGGCTCTTGAACCCGAACCCGTTTCACCGGTCCAGACGGCCAATTGGGTTGCGTTCGACAGGCGTGACATCGCTCGACTGGTTTCCCAAGGCGAGGTCGTGTTCGTCGACGTCACGGCAGATTGGTGCCTGACATGCAAGGCGAACAAGGCGCTTGTTCTGGATCGAGAGCCCATAGCATCGCTGCTTCAAAGCGAAGGGGTGACTGCCATGCGTGCAGACTGGACACGACCAAACCCGGAGATTTCGCGTTATCTCGAGACACACGGGCGGTTTGGAATTCCTTTCAATGCTGTCTATGGACCCGGAGCACCCGAAGGAATTGTACTCTCGGAAATCCTGACTGCGGCGGCAATCGAAGATGTAGTTGCGAAAGCCGGAGGACGGAATGTCGCGACGACCCGTAGGTGAAGATCAAAGTCGATGAAACGAGTGGGCAGTCAAGCAGACTCACACCCCGCCCAAACATGGAAACAAATCGAAAGTAAATGTTGTGCAGAGCAAAGCGATGAAACTTGGCATGTTCGCCTGCTGTATTGTGATGGTTGCACCAATCGTTGTGTATTTTGCCGCCGGTGGGGCATTGGCCGGCGCGACAGGGAACCTTGCGATCTTCGCGCCGCTTCTGCTTTGCGCAGGCGCACATGTCTTGATGTTCAAGTTCATGGGCAGGTCTTGCCACGGCAAGGAGAAGATGACCGAGCCGGAAGCTTTACCGCAGGCCGTCGTCGAGCGACCAACCGATATCCCTGCCATAGCCGGATCGGTTCACTCAGCGGTGAAGTCTTGAGACGGCCCCCAGGCGCACCAGAGCTGCGGCCGTCTCACCAGCAGCGGTACAGCGCCGTGTCATGTTCATTTTCACACCAAAGATAAGTCCGGATGATGCTCCCCGCCCTCCCCTTTCCGGAAATCGGACCAGATCTCTTCTCGATTGAGATTGGCAGCTTCACTTTCGCGCTACGCTGGTATGCGCTTGCCTATATCGTCGGGATTGTGATCGGTTGGCGTCTTTGCATTGCTGCTATCCAACGCCCGTCTCTTTGGGGGGCGGAAACGGCACCGCTGACAAAGGAACAGATCGACGAACTTCTGACGTGGATCATCCTTGGTGTTATTATCGGTGGTCGTCTGGGCTTCGTACTCTTCTACAAACCCGCCCATTATCTCGCGAACCCGCTGGAAATCCTAATGGTCTGGAAGGGAGGGATGTCCTTTCACGGCGGGTTTCTCGGGGTTGTTGTGGCTGGTTTGGTCTTCTGCCGCCGTTTCAGGGTTCCTCTCCTTGCCACGGCCGATCTTCTAGCATTGGCAACACCGCCCGGTTTGCTTCTCGGGCGTCTAGCCAACTTCATCAACAACGAGCTCTGGGGGCGCCCCACAACTCTTCCCTGGGGCGTGGTGTTCCCTGGTGACGCGGCACAATCCTGCATCGGGATCACCGGATTGTGCGCACGCCATCCATCCCAGATATATGAGGCACTGCTCGAAGGGCTGTTGCTCGGCAGCGTTTTGCTTTACTTCGCCTGGAGACGTGGCGCGTTGAAACGACCCGGACTTTTGACAGGTGTTTTCCTTGTTGGATATGGAGGTGCCAGGGCGTTCGTAGAACTCTTCCGGCAACCCGACGCGCAATTCGTCACGGTTGACAATCCGGTCGGTCACGCGCTCCATTTCGGCAACTGGGGTCTCACGATGGGACAAATCCTGTCACTGCCCATGATCG
>CAZMRS010000251.1:0-4522 GCA_964568435.1 uncultured Boseongicola sp.
GTGGAAGCCCTGCGGCTTGCGGATATTTTCCGGGTGAACGTGGTGGACTCGACGTTGGAAAGCTTTGTGTTCGAGATCACCGGGACACCGGAAAAAATCGATGCTTTTGCAGAACTTATGCGCCCACTTGGGTTGCAGGAAGTTGCGCGCACAGGCGTTGCCGCTCTGTCGCGGGGCGACGCGGACGTGTAAAGCAATCCAGCCCGTTACGCGGGCTGTTTTTTCTCACAGGGTCTGTGCGAAGCGGTAGGTGGTTCTTTTGCGATTTGTCTCTAGGTTCCTAGCAGACAAACGTGAAGGAATAGCTAATGACCTTTCGCCCCGTGAAATCGACCAGCGTCGCACAGCCCACAATGGAAGGCGCCGGTGTTCATTTGCATCGTGTGTTTGGGTTCGGCGATCCAAAAGACAGCGACCCCTTTCTGTTGCTAGATGACTTTCGGAACGACGATCCGGCCCTTTATCACAAGGGTTTTCCCTGGCACCCACACCGCGGGATCGAGACGATCACCTATGTTTTGGAAGGCGAAGTTGAGCATGGCGATAGCCTAGGCAACCGCGGGCTTTTGGGACGTGGCTCTGTCCAATGGATGACGGCCGGTTCTGGAATTTTGCATCAGGAGATGCCGAAGGGAGATTTCTCGGGACGCATGCACGGATTTCAGCTTTGGGCAAACCTGCCTGGCGCCATGAAGATGACAGACCCTCGGTATCAGGACATCCAAGACTCTGATATTCCTGAGATTATCGATGATGACGGAACACGCGTGAAAATCATCATTGGCAAGTTTTGGGGCAAGACGGGACCCGTGGATGGGATCGCTGCAGAACCGATGTTTGTCGACATCTCGGTACCGCCGAACACGCGGAAAACGCTACCTGTGGACGCCTACTCGAACGCCTTTGCGTATGTATTTGCGGGCTCGGCGAGCTTTAGAGATGCCTCACAACCCTTTGGCGTTCGTGTGGAAAAAGAGTTTCGCGGTGAAGAATTGAATATCCGCGACTTGTCAGGAAACCGCACGCTGGTGCGCTTTGATACCGGCGACGAAATCACTGTAACGAGCGGCGATGAGGGCGTTCGATTCCTGTTGATCTCGGGTCGACCTCTTCAGGAGCCGGTGGCGTGGCACGGCCCAATTGTGATGAACACGCAAGCCGAGTTAATGCAGGCAATACAAGAGCTTAACAACGGTACTTTCATCAAGTCGCAGCACTAGAATAGCGCAGAAAACCCAAATCGGTATCGCGTCGGTTTAACGTCGGTATTACGTCGGTGCGGGCGTTCGGTGGTGTAGGAAACCGTTAAGCGTTCAAGCAGCGACTGCGTCTAGTGCGGCCTCGAGTTTGGCGACCGCGCCGTCTACGTCTTTCAGCTTGTCCAATCCAAAAAGACCGATACGGAACGTGCGGAAGTCGTCGCCCTCGCCCACCTGCAATGGAACACCGGCCGCGATCTGCATTCCTTCGGCGGCAAACTTTGAGCCATTCTGGATATTTGGATCGGTGGTGTAGGACACGACGACGCCGGGCGCTTCATACCCGGGCGCTGCGACGCTTTGTATGCCACGTTCGGAAAGAAGGGCGCGGACTTTGCGCCCGAGTTGTTCTTGCTGAGATTTGACGGCATCGAAACCGATCTCTTTCGTCTCGAGCATCGCGTCGCGGAATTTGACAAGTGCGTCAGTGGGCATGGTGGCGTGGTACGCATGCCCCCCGCCCTCGTAGGCCTGCATGATCTGATACCATTTGCCGAGATCGACGGCGAAGCTCGTGCTTTTTGTGTCAGATAAACGCTGAATAGCTGCCTCGCGCATCATAACAAGACCCGCGGCGGGCGATGCGCTCCACCCTTTTTGCGGGGCGGAGATTAATACGTCGACGCCTGTTGCTTCCATATCCACCCAAATACAGCCCGATGCGATGCAATCGAGCACGAAAAGACCACCGTAGGAGTGAACAGCATCGGACAGGGCCTTGATGTAGGCGTCGGGAAGGATCACACCTGCGGATGTTTCAACGTGGGGCGCAAAAACCACATCCGGCTGTTCTTCTTTGATTGTCGCGATGGCCTCTTCAACAGGCACTGGCGCAAAAGGTGCTTGCGCGTGGTTGCCGATGCGGCGTGCGTTCAGGACAGTGGCGCTTGCCGGAATGTCACCGGCTTCAAAGATTTGGGTCCAACGATAGGAGAACCAGCCGTTGCGGATGACCAGCGCTTTGCGACCTGTCGCGAACTGGCGCGCGACGGCTTCCATAGCGTAGGTGCCACCGCCGGGGACAACGGCAACACCTTCGGAGTTGTAGACGTCTTTCAACATACCGGAGATGTCGTTCATGGTCGCCTGAAAGGCGTTCGACATGTGGTTCAGTGAGCGGTCTGTGAAAACCACCGAGAATTCCATCAGTCCGTGTGGGTCGATGTCTGAACCTGTTGTCATGGCGTTGTCCTTCCTAACGTGGGTTACCTCGGCATAGCCCGCGGTTGAAGAGGTGGAAAGACCATAAATAAACAGGGCCCGCGAGCGGACCCTGTGAATGTATCTTATGGTGAGTGTGTGTCTGTTACCCGAAAGATGCGCGGATGAAGCGCCCGGTCGTTTTTGTGCGCACGCGGCGTCGGTTATTGGGCTGAGGTCTCAGCGTGATAATCATCCGCTCCAAGATTGGAACAAGTGTCTTTTCGGAGCCCTCGGTCAATCGAATTGTCTGCGCCCCGGACTTCATACGGACACGCAATTGTGCGGATTTCCCGAGGTCCTTGGATCGCACGATGAAGATGCTTTCAATGTCCTTCACCTTAATCACAGTGCGGAGCGAAAAGCGATCCTTGGCGTTCAGCGTACCAATGCGAATCTCGCCTCGTGCGCTGTCCACTTGGAATTTCCCGCGGAAACCTTTGTCGGCATAGCGGTGAAGACTGAATCCCACCGCAAGGAAGGCAAAGAGCATGCCGGCCTGCACCGCGATGACGCCACCCGTTGGGGTGGTCATGCCTGGAAGAAACAGAACGATACCCGAGGCCGGGATCATCATCATGCCGACCAGCTTAATTGCGAATTCCCAAAGAATATTTGGATCGTTTTTGCGTTTCTTCTTTTCAGAAACGTTAAAGCCCCAATGAGAATCCCAGACCCGCAAACTTGATGCGGTCCGCGTGGATGTCTCACTCCAAAATTCCTCGTTCAGTGCATTCATGTTCCGGCTTCTCCAGAAACTTCATCCCAAGTTCCTTAGATTCGCAGAAGTTGACGACAATCGGGCAGGAAGGGGGCAATTCTTAAGAAAGTGTGAAGGCTGTAATTCTCGCTTAGGTTGCGATTCCATTGAATGAGCGTCTGCCAACGGACACCACAAAGTTCCCTGGCGTCAAGAAAAGGCTGGCTTTGGGTCAAGCGGAAGTCAGCGAAACAACTGAAAAGGCGAAATAATTTGGGCCAGCGAGATCTTCTCAAGCGGTCACCGGCCGTTGCGCGATGGGTGGGCGCTGCACGAAGATACCCTCGTGCAGCCTATGAGGCTTAAGCTACGTTTTTCCAAACGTTCCAACCGAAAAGGATGGCTCCGATCAGGATGAGTGCCTCGGAAATTGGTGCAAGTGGCACCATCGCTGCATCGCTGATTCTTTCCGAAAGCAGAAGGAACAGCAGGACGTTGACCACCACCGCGCCAACGAGATGAAGCCAGAAGTGGATCGCCCCAAGGCGGCCTTCTGTCATCGCAGGATAGGCCGCATAGGTGAGCGCGAATACCGCTGACAGTACAAAGCCTATGAGATTTACGTGTGCATGGCTTAGTGCAAGATCGTGTTTACCGGACCCGGCCATGTACATGCCGATAAGCAAACCAACAATCAGAAACGCTGCACCAACCAAAAGAAAGCTACGAGCTACGTTCATTTTTCCCTCCCCATTGTGTCGTGAAAATAGGTTATCACGAAACCGTGAGGTCGAGAACTGCCCGACGAGTTTGCCCAGAGATCACAAAGAAAATGGGCCCCCGAAGGGACCCAGTTTCGCTTGTCAGGCTCACTCTTTGTATACCGCCCGGTTTATTGCCTGCGGCCTGACCCGCGTTAAGAGCGCGCTCGCGCGCCCCGTGTGAGAGTGGGAGGGCGAAAATTGCCGCCCCACCCTATTCTGTTAGCTACACCCACTCGTTGCGCCGCAGGTGTTGCACTTCATGCAGGTGCCATTGCGCACAAGCGTGTAGTTGCCGCAGTCGCCGCATGGGTCGCCTTCGTAACCCTGCATTTTGGCTTTGGTGCGGGCGTCCATTGAGACTGTCCCCGTTGCCAGCGATGTTTCCGCTTTTGCTTCGGGCACCAGCGTTTCCAGCGTGGCGACTGCATCGACGGAGGTGTCGAGGGCGGTGGCCCCTGCTCCACCTTGCAGAACCGTAAGGCCCTGTGGTGCGCGGTTTCTGAGGTAACCGGTGGAGACGACTTTGCGGAGCACCTCGACCGGGTCTTCGCCGCGGCTGCCTTCGACTTCATCGAAGTTGCGCTTGCCCTCTTCTTCGC
>CAZMRS010000252.1:0-2287 GCA_964568435.1 uncultured Boseongicola sp.
GGAAAAAATCGTGGCGACCGCTTCGGATCGCATGATTGTGATCGCGGATTCGACGAAGAAGGTCGAGACGCTGGGCGCCTTTCCCTTGCCCGTCGAAGTCCTTGGGTTTGGTATGCCGACAACACAGCTCTTGCTGGAAGAGATGCTCGACGGGCTGGATGTGATGGGAAACAAAGCGGTTCCGCGTCTGTCTGGCGATCAACTGTTCGTTACGGACGAAGGCAATCACATACTGGATCTGCACCTGGGCCGCATCGGAAACGCACGCCAGTTGGCTCTGATCCTCAATCAGGTTCCGGGTGTGGTTGAAAACGGGCTTTTCATTGATATCTGCGACGTGATCGTCACCGGCCATGGTGATGGAACAGTCGAAACCCACGACATCAATTCGGGAGAGCGCGATCGCGCCCAATTCCTGCCTGATCCCGTGGAAAATGTCTTTCGGGACGCAGGAGTTTAAGCCCCATGAGTTATGATGTTGATCTTTTTGTCATCGGTGGCGGATCTGGCGGCGTGCGAGCAGCGCGTACGGCTGCCGCAACAGGCGCGCGCGTTGCGATTGCCGAAGACAGCCGTATGGGCGGCACATGTGTGATCCGGGGCTGTGTACCGAAGAAGCTGATGGTTTTTGCAAGTGAATTTCGCGAAACGGCATCGTTGGCGCGTGATTATGGCTGGAGCGCGGAGGCTGGAGAATTCGACTGGCCAGCGTTTCGCAGCCATTTGAACAATGAGCTGGACCGGCTGGAAGAGGTTTATCGCAGTCTTTTGTCGGGTTCGGATGTCACAATCCATGATACGCGCGCCACCTTGGCCGATGCGCATACCGTGTCGCTCTCGAATGGCGAGACCGTGACGGCCGAGACAATCTTGGTTGCGACTGGCGGGCGGCCTGTGCGTCCTGATATGCCGAACGCGCATCTTGGACTGGTATCGGACGATATTTTCCAGCTGGAGACGCTGCCGAAGTCACTGTTGATTGTGGGTGGTGGTTATATTGCGAGCGAGTTCGCCTGCATCATGAACGGGCTCGGCGTGGAGGTGACGCAGTATTACCGCGGTGCGCAGATCCTGCGGGGATTTGACGACGAAGCACGCGGACTGGTGTCGGAGATGATGCAGGAAAAAGGTATCAACCTGCATCTGGGTACGAATATTGTTGAGATGCGGGCAGCGGCTGACGCAGATCCAGATCACAGGGTTCCAATGTATGCGCCTGTGCCGGAAGCCGGCGACGATGCAAAAGGTAAGCCGGTCTGGGTCAAAGGGACGAATGGCGACGAGCGCGTTTATGACGCGGTGATGTTTGCCACGGGCCGCGCGCCGAATTCCCACGGGATTGGTCTGGAAGAACTAGGCGTGAAGATCAACCGCCGGGGCGCCATCGAAGTGGACGACTACTCGAAAACCGCCGTGGACAACATCTACGCTATTGGCGATGTGACCGACCGCATTCAGCTGACACCGGTGGCGATCCGTGAGGGCATGGCCTTTACCGAGACGGTTTATAAGAACAACCCGACAAAGCCGGATCACGAGTTGGTCGCGTCCGCTGTTTTCACACAGCCAGAGCTGGGCACTGTTGGTTTGACCGAAGAACAGGCCCGCGAGATTGAACCGATTGACGTCTATTGCACGTCATTCCGGCCGATGCGCTCGTCATTCGCTGGCCGATCTGATCGGGTTTTGATGAAACTTGTTGTCAGCCAGGAAACGCGCAAGGTTCTGGGGTGTCACATCGTCGCCGATGCGGCAGGTGAATTGATCCAGATGGTTGGCATTGCAGTCAAAGCAGGCCTTACAAAAGAGGACTTTGACCGCACGGTAGCTGTCCATCCAACGATGTCGGAAGAGTTGGTGACTATGCAAAAACCGATGAGAAGCGCTTGAAAAATACGCTTGAAAGCTACAGGTAGCCTTTCAAGAACAAAATCGTGTTGAAATAGGGAAATGACCTTACATGGCCAATAACAACGGCGGACCCTGGGGCGGAGGCTCTCGCGGTGGCGGCTCGGGCGGTGACGATAACGGTGACGATCGTCGTCCCGGTCAGCGGCCCGGACAGGATGGACCGCAGATCCCCGAAATAGATGAGATTATGAAAAAAGGTCAGGAGCAACTGCGCGTCCTGATGGGTGGTCGCGGCGGCGGCAACCGGCCAAACGGCAGCGGCGGCGGTGGGGGGGAAGGCCCGAAGCTGACGCGCGGCACCGTTGGGTTGGGTGTGTTGGCGATTGCGGCGCTTTGGGCGTTTCAGTCGTTCTACACTGTGCGCCCGGAAGAACAG
>CAZMRS010000252.1:2297-4510 GCA_964568435.1 uncultured Boseongicola sp.
CTGTTGAGCTGTTCCTTGGCGAGTTCAGCTCGGTTGGGAACCCGGGTCTGAACTTTGCGCCTTGGCCCGTGACGACTTTCGAGATCGTCCCTGTGACCCGCGAACAATCTGAGGATATTGGCCTTGGCCGCTCGGGCTCACCTGGCGGTGATGGTCTGATGCTGACAACCGACGAAGCGATTGTGGATATCGACTTCCAGGTGGTTTGGAACATCAACAACCCGGCGGACTACCTTTTCAACCTACGTGACGGACCACAAACAGTGCGCGCGGTGTCGGAATCGGCGATGCGTGAGATTGTGGCGGGCAGCGATCTGGCACCGCTTTTGAACCGCGATCGTGCGGCAGTTGCCCAGCGTGCAGAGGAGCTGATCCAGTCAACGCTTGATAGCTACGAGGCGGGCATCAACATCGTTCGTGTAAACCTTCGAAAGGCCGACCCACCTGCTGAAGTGATTGACAGTTTCCGAGACGTTCAAGCTGCCGAACAGGAGCGGGATCGTCTTGAACGTGAAGCCGATGGTTACGCCAACCGGGTGCTCGCGGAGGCTCGTGGTGAAGCCGCGCAGGTTCTTGAAGAAGCCGAAGCGTATCGCGCACAGGTCGTGAACGAAGCACAGGGTGAAGCAAGCCGCTTTAGCGCGGTTCTGGAAGAATACCTGCAGGCACCTGAGGTCACACGTCGTCGTCTTTACATCGAGACGCTGGAACGTGTGTTGGGTGACGTGGACAAGATCATCCTTGATGAAGCCACAGGAAGCGCAAACGGCGGGCAAGGTGTTGTCCCGTATCTGCCCCTGAACGAGCTGCGTCGCAGCAGCGGAGGTAACTGATATGCGCGCTGGAACGATTTCTCTTATCGCAGGCGTCATTGTTGTGATTGCCCTGTTGTCGTCGATCTTTATCGTCGACGAACGTGAAAAAGCTTTGGTCCTTCAATTCGGTCAGATCCGAGACGTGAAGGAAGAACCTGGCTTGGCGTTCAAAATTCCGTTCATTCAGGAAGTTGTGCGCTACGACGACCGGATCCTGTCGCTCGACACGCCGCCGATCGAAGTTACGCCTTCGGATGACCGTCGTCTGGTTGTGGACGCGTTCGCGCGTTACCGGATTGCAGATGCAGTTCAGTTCCGTCAGGCCGTTGGCCCCGGTGGTATTCGCCTTGCCGAGAACCGCTTGGCCGACATTCTAAACGACAACATCCGATCTGTTCTGGGTGCGGAAGGTGTGACGTCGGGCACCATTCTGTCGGTTGAACGTGCGTCGTTGATGAACCGTATTCGCGTGCTGGCGGACAGCCGCGCTGAGGCCATTGGCCTTGACGTGGTGGACGTGCGCCTGAAGCAAACGAACCTGCCAGAGCAGAACGAAGCCGAGACGTTCGCAAGAATGCGCGCCGAGCGTGAACGTGAAGCGACAGACGAACGGGCGCGTGGTGCGGAAGCCGCGCAGCGTGTTCGGGCGCAAGCGGATCGTACCGTGGTCGAGCTGACGTCTGAAGCCCGTCGTGAAGCCGAGGTGGTTCGTGGTGAAGCCGACGCTGAGCGGAACCGCATCTTTGCCGAAGCCTTTGGTCAAGACCCTGAATTCTTTGAGTTCTATCGTTCCATGGCCGCTTACGAGCGCGCTTTGCAGGGCTCGAACTCGACGATGGTCATCACGCCGGATAGCGAGTTCTTTGAATTCCTCAAGGGCGATGGCCTGAACTGATGGAATTGATTCTGATCGGACTGGGACTTGTCCTGGTCTTCGAGGGGCTGGTGTTCGCACTGGCCCCTTCGCGTTTGGAAGATTAAGCTGATTGCCGACACACCGATCGAGACGCGCCGGATGTTCGGATTGGTGGCAATCGCTTTGGGGGTTGTTCTGGTCTGGCTGTCGGGAGCGTTCTAGCCCTGCGGCTGAGAAGAGATCGCCGCCATAGGAATCTCTTCACCTTGCTTATACTTATCGAGGAGCTTCTGCGCTCTGAGTTCGGCTTTCCGGATCCGGATGGCGGTAGAATATGCTTCCTGAAGCGTTGGAGACAGGGCGCCAATTTCTTCGGCAATACGCTTTTCAATGCTCTCGTCGCCAGTCTTTTCAACAAGATCAAGCGCCTGTTTCGCAAGCCCGTCGCCGATATCTTCCAGCTTTGACATTTTTGTATCCGCTTTTGTCGCCCCTTTTGCGAGCTATAATCCCTTGTGCAGCGATGTGCGAGAGGCAAGGTG
>CAZMRS010000253.1:0-4508 GCA_964568435.1 uncultured Boseongicola sp.
CGTAGAGGCTACGCAGCACTGACAGGTCGAGCGACAGGATGAGTGCGAGATAGGGTTTCGTCGGACTCGCTTCGGTGATGCGCGAAGAGACCGGCATGTCGTGGCTGA
This sequence comes from uncultured Boseongicola sp., assembly GCA_964568435.1. GTDB lineage: Bacteria > Pseudomonadota > Alphaproteobacteria > Rhodobacterales > Rhodobacteraceae > Boseongicola. Next base: position 109 of record CAZMRS010000253.1, read on the forward strand.
CAAGTAGCGCATCTCCTGCGGTCATGGAAACGGACATTCCGCCTGCGTTGAGAACTTTCGACCCCTGCAAGATCAGGCATATGATTGGGTTATAGACCATTGCCTCAAGACCACTTGGCCTCTCCCGACGGAATACGAACAAGCCTTCAATTTTGCGCTTTTTCTGAGAAAAGCAGCTTGATTGCGCATTTGCGAGAGAAATGAGATCGGAAAAAGTCATGGTACTGTAGTATCTCGTATTTCGCACAGATGCACACGAATATCCTGTGTGCTGGAGAAATAGGCATGAAGTACGGATGAATTGGCAAGTAATGCTTCGTGAGGCGGCTTACGTTCGGTTCAGCGCCTAGAAACTTCGTGAAAAGGGAAAGACCGATGACAGCATCAGGTTTCGCATTGAACGCCACTACAACCATGCCCGCCGTGGGGTTTGGCACATATCTGATCTCGGACAACGCGGCAGACGACGCGGTTAAGGCCGCCATTGAAGCCGGTTACCGACATATTGATACGGCTCAGGGGTACCAGAACGAGAGAGGTGTCGGCGAGGGGGTTCGCGCCGGGACGAAGGCGGCCGGTCTGGAGCGGGAAGATATCTTCGTGACAACTAAACTTTGGCCCGGGAACCCGGCCTGGGGCCAAGAGGCGACGGATGGTCCTGCAACTGTCGCAGCCTTCGAGAACAGTCTGGCGGCTTTGGGATTTGACTATGTGGACCTTTACCTCATTCATGCGCCCTATGGTGGCGAGCGTCGGATCGCGCAGTGGGAGGCACTTCTTGAACTGAAGGAAAAAGGGCAGGCGCGGGCCGTGGGGGTGAGTAACTACACGTCTGACCATCTGGCGGAAATCCGGGATGCAGGCTTACCGATGCCGGAGGCCAATCAGGTCGAGCTGCATCCATGGTCGCAAAAGCCGGAACTTATCGCCGACTTGCGAGAACTGGGAATTCAACCGATTGCCTATTCCAGTCTGGCACCGCTTTCGACCTGGCGGGTTGAACCGGGTCAGGACAGCGGAAAGTCAGAAGATATGAAGTCGGGTGAAGCGGCGGCGCCATTCGCGGAAATGGCTGAGAAGTACAGTGTAAGCGAAGCACAGTTATTGCTTCGGTGGGGCGTTCAGAATGGCTATGGCGTCCTGCCGAAAAGCCTTAACCCTGTGCGCATGGTGCAGAACCTCGATCTCTTTTCATTCGAGATTGACGCAGATGATATGGCACGCATGCGTCAGATGGATCGCGGTACCAGCATTGCCTGGGCCACGGGCGACCCGAGCCAGGTCGACTGAGACCATCGTCAGTCCACTGACCGGTTGGTAGCGCCGTAAAGGCGGCGCGCCCACTATTCCCATTTCCCCTTGCAGAACGGCGATTCGAGTCGTATATGCCTTGCCAACAGCGGCGCTTCGGCTTCCACCCCCGAGGCTCCACCGGAAAATTCGACGGGCCGCGCGCCCGTTTTTTTGTGCCTGAAACAAATATGTCAGACCTGATCGCAAAAACATCGATGGATCGCCGGATGGCCGAGATCATCACCCCTGTTATTGAAGACATGGGGTTCGAATTGGTGCGCGTGCGTCTGATGGGCGGTGAGACGAAGACGCTGCAGATAATGGCCGACAAAGCCGATGGCGGGATCGAAGTTGATGACTGCGCGAACATTTCGACGGCGGTGAGCGCGACACTCGATGTCGAGGATCCGCTCGAGGACGCGTACACGCTTGAAGTGTCTTCGCCTGGAATTGATCGACCCTTAACACGTCTTAAGGACTTTGATGCGTGGGATGGCTACGAGGCCAAGCTGGAGACGACCGAACTGATTGACGGTCGTCGCCGGTTCAAAGGGACGCTTCAGGGTACGGAAGAAACAGAAGTGCTGATCGAGATCGAAGTGAACGGTCAGCCTGCAACGATTGGTTTGGAGTTCGACTGGCTTTCGGACGCCAAGCTTGTGCTGACAGATGATCTTATCCGCGATGTGTTGCGCGCCCGTAAGGACGCCGGAGACGTGGATGAAAAACAATTCGACGAAATACAAACCATCATCGATGGCGACGAGGAGACCTGAGAATGGCAATTACGTCTGCAAACCAGCTTGAACTTCTGCAAACGGCCGAGGCGGTCGCGCGCGAGAAGATGATCGATCCCGGTCTCGTGGTCGAAGCGATGGAAGAAAGTCTCGCACGTGCGGCCAAGTCGCGGTACGGCGCTGAAATGGACATTCGCGTGTCGATCGACCGGAAAACCGGTAAGGCGACGTTTACTCGAGTGCGCACAGTGATCGATCCCGAGGAGGAAGAGCTTGAGAACTATCAGGCTCAGCTGACTCCTGAGCAGGCCAAGCAGTATCTCGACGATCCGAAGCCCGGCGATACCATTGTGGACGAGGTCCCACCGGTTGAGATGGGCCGGATCGCGGCTCAGTCTGCCAAGCAGGTGATCTTGCAGAAGGTTCGCGAAGCCGAGCGTGACCGCCAGTTTGAAGAATTCAAGGATCGCGCAGGTACGATCATCAATGGTCAGGTCAAGCGCGAAGAATACGGCAACGTCATCGTGGACGTGGGCCGCGGCGAGGCTGTGCTGCGCCGGAACGAGAAGATCGGTCGCGAAAGCTATCGTCCTAACGACCGCATCCGTTGTTACATCAAAGACGTGCGCCGCGAAGCTCGTGGCCCGCAGATTTTCCTCAGCCGGACGGCCCCGGAATTCATGGCAGAGCTGTTCAAGATGGAAGTGCCCGAAATTTATGACGGCATCATTGAGATCGAGGCCGTGGCGCGTGATCCGGGAAGCCGGGCGAAGATCGCCGTGATTTCGTATGACAACTCGATCGACCCTGTCGGTGCCTGTGTCGGTATGCGCGGCAGCCGTGTTCAGGCCGTCGTGAACGAGCTTCAGGGTGAAAAGATCGACATTATCCCCTGGAACGAAGATCAGCCGACCTTCCTTGTGAACGCGTTGCAGCCCGCCGAGGTGAGCAAGGTGGTTCTGGACGAGGAAGCCGGCAAGATCGACGTTGTCGTGCCCGAGGAGCAGCTGAGCCTTGCCATCGGCCGCCGGGGTCAGAACGTGCGGCTGGCATCGCAGCTCACGGGCCTCGATATCGACATCATGACCGAGGCCGAGGATTCGGAACGTCGCCAGAAGGAATTCGAGGAGCGCACCAGGCTCTTCATGGCCGCGCTCGATCTTGATGAGTTCTTTGCACAGCTTCTGGTTTCGGAAGGGTTCACCACGCTCGAAGAGGTGGCCTATGTCGAGATCGACGAACTGTTGGTCATTGACGGCGTGGACGAAGACACAGCCAAGGAGCTTCAGGCGCGGGCGCGAGATATTCTCGAAGCGCGGGCCAAGGCTGCGCTGGATCGTGCGCGTGAACTGGGTGTCGAGGACAGCCTCGTGAACTTCGAGGGCCTCACCCCGCAGATGATCCAGGCGCTGGCCGAGGATGATGTGAAGACGCTGGAGGACTTCGCGACCTGCGCCGACTGGGAGCTGGCCGGCGGCTGGACCATTGTCGATGGCGAGCGTGTCAAGGATGACGGTCTGCTCGAGCCCTTCGGTGTGGACCTCGAGGAGGCACAGGCGATGGTGATGACTGCGCGTATCATGCTGGGCTGGGTCGATCCGGCGGACCTTGAGGCCGATGCGGCCGAAGAGGGTGACATCGAAGAGGAGGCCGAGGCCTGATCTGTCAGGCCTCGGGGTCAGCTGATGGGTCGCGGTGGGCAACCCAAGGACCGGAGCCAGGGTCCCGAACGCAAGTGCATTGCCACGGGTGAGGTGCGCCCGACGTCCTGCCTGATCCGGTTCGTGGTGGGGCCGGAGGGCCAGATCGTGCCAGATGTTGCAGGCAAGCTGCCGGGCCGGGGCATCTGGGTCAGCGCGGACCGTGCCGCGCTGGAGAAGGCCGCAGGCAAGGGGCTTTTTGCGCGCGCGGCCAAACAGGCGGTCACGGTGCCCGAGGGCCTCACCGGGCAGGTCGAAACGATGCTCGCCCGGCGGGTGGTTGATCTGATCTCTCTGGCGCGCAAGGGCGGTGGTGCCGTTGCGGGCTATGAGAAAGTCAAGAACTGGGTGTCCATGGAGGACACCGTTGCGCTGATCCAGGCCAGCGACGGCTCGGAGCGCGGGAAATCGAAGCTGAGCACGCCCCATGGCGGCCGGTTCATCGGCTGGTTGACGTCGGATGAACTGGGCCAGGCCTTTGGGCGGCAAACGGTCATTCATGCGGCATTGCGCGCTGGAGGTTTGGCCAAACGTGTTGTAGAGGAGGCGCAAAGGCTGAAGGGCCTGCGCGTCTCGGACGGTGGCGAGGGTCACCGGAAAGGAAAGTAGAAGCAAGATGAGCGACAACGACGGAAAGAAAACGCTGGGCGTTCGTGGCGGTCCCCGTTCG
>CAZMRS010000254.1:0-4504 GCA_964568435.1 uncultured Boseongicola sp.
GTTCGCGCCGTATGCGCCGTTCTTGATGTAAGGGTACGAACCGAAGCTGACGTCAGAGTGCTCGGTGCTCAGTTCGGACAGGGGCCCTGCGATGTCGCCTTCGCCAGCTTCGATGCGCGTTGTGGTGGACAACAGTGGTGCGCCACCTTCCAAAACGGCCAAGACCGACGCGACCATGGCTTGAAACACAGATGGCACACCTGCCATGACATAGACATTGTGGAGCTTGAAACCCGGAGCCGTCGATACCGGATTGTCTATGAGTTCTGCTCCCTCAGGGATGCGTGCCATGCGCAAACGCGCCGCGTTCAATTCTTGTCCTTGCCGATCGTAATGGTCTTGAAGCAACGCGCGCGCATCGTCGCGGACGTCTATCGGGGTGTCGAACGCTGCCGCGATGCAATCCGCGGTGATGTCGTCATGCGTGGGGCCAATTCCGCCTGACGTAAAGACGTGGTCGAACGCGTTCGACAGCGTACGTGTTGCCGAAACGATGGCGTCGCGATCATCCGAGACGACGCGAACTTCTTTGAGGTCAATGCCCATGTCCGTCAGTTTTCCGGCAAGGTAATGCATGTTCGCATCGCGCGTCCGTCCCGAAAGGATTTCGTCGCCGATAACGAGCATGGCCGCGGATGGATTTGTCATAAAAGCGCTTGTCCTTGTACCACTTGTCCTCAGGGTATAGGCCGCCGGTTATGTTGTTTCCAACCCCTCTTGTACCCGCACGTTTGATCCGTCGTTACAAACGGCTTTTGGCCGATGTCGTACTTGAAGAAACCGGGGAAGAGGTGGTGGCGCATTGTCCCAACCCAGGTGCGATGCTTGGTCTGGCTGAGCCCGATAGCCGCATTTGGGTGGAACCCAATAATGACCCACGAAAGAAGCTCAAATACGGCTGGAGGCTGTCGGAGCTCGAAGGTGGACATTTTGCAGGGATCGATACTGGTGTGCCGAACAAAGTGGTTGGCGAGTCTCTGCGTGCCAGACAGATCGCTGAGTTTGCAGAGTACCAAACCGTGCGCGCCGAAATGCCCTATGCCGAAAAAAGCAGGGTGGATTTCCTGTTGCAGCAGTCTGGTTTTCCGGACGTTTATCTCGAGGTCAAAAACGCTCATCTCAGGAGGAAGGGCACGTTGGCAGAGTTTCCCGACAGCGTAACGGCTCGCGGCGCAAGGCATCTTGGAGATCTGGCCGAGATGGTCGGGCAGGGGCACCGCGCGGTTATGTTTTATCTTGTTCAGCGCACGGACTGTGATGCCCTTTCTCTGGCTGCCGATCTAGACCCCGGATACGCAGAAGCCTTTAAGACTGCGCATGCGGCAGGGGTGGAAGTTTTGGTTTTTGGCACGAACATCTCCACCGAGGGCGTGTCGCTTGGCGAGGCGTTTTCGTTTGTGGATTGACGTGGTGTCGCGGTCTCTGGCGATTTTCGAGTAAACACCTTATATCAGGCGCAAATCGACGAGGGTTTAAAGTTGGACGACCGTAGGCACGGCCGGATGACCAAAGACGGCATTCGGATTTATGAACCAGAGGACTTTGAAGGAATGCGCTTAGCCGGACGGCTTGCGGCGCAAATACTTGACGATATCGCGCCATTGATCGTGCCCGGTGTCACAACCGGTGAAATCGATGCCACAATCACGCGTATGGTTGACGAGGCTGGTGCGACGTCTGCCACCATTGGCTACAAAGGCTATCAGCATGCGAGTTGTATCAGCGTTAACCATGTTGTTTGCCATGGAATTCCCGGCGAAAAGCGTCTGAAGGATGGGGACATTCTGAATGTTGACGTGACGGTTATTGTGGACGGCTGGTTCGGCGATACCAGCCGTATGTATGCCGCCGGTTCACTGCCGCGCAAAGCCGAACGTCTGGTACAAGTTACTCACGATGCTCTATTCAAGGGCATTGAGGCCGTTAAGCCGGGGAATACCTTTGGCGACATAGGGCATGCTATCCAAGCCTACGTCGAAGCGCATCGTATGTCTGTCGTACGCGATTTTTGCGGCCACGGACTGGGCCGTGTGTTTCACGCGCCTCCGAATGTCTTACATTATGGTCGGCGGGGAACTGGTGCGGTCTTGGAGCCGGGCATGTTCTTTACCATCGAGCCAATGGTGAATCTTGGTCGCCCCGAGACAAAGGTATTGGCGGATGATTGGACTGCGGTGACGCGCGACAAATCGCTGTCGGCCCAGTTTGAACATTCGGTGGGTGTCACTGAAGACGGAGTTGAACTTTTTACACTATCGCCCAGTGGGAAATTTCACCCGACTTGGGGATAGCTTTTTTGCCAACCGGTTTTCATTCGCAATAGACGGCAGCCGGGGCCAGCGTGGTTTGCGCACTGGCTTTTCAAATGGTCTTTTGGAGGATGGGAAAGTGGTGGTGGGCGCAGTCCAGCGCGAACCGGTTTCGGGCCGAAATTCTTTGCCAACAGCGAACTTACAGGGAATATTTGCAGTTTTTCGTCGATTTGGCCTGTTTCTTGGATTTTTCTGATTTTTCCAGAGTGATTACAACGTGTTATTAAGCAATTCCCTGCTTCTCAAAGAACAGGGCTTTATTGCGAGAAACAGCGAAAAAATTCGGCAGAACAGAGTTGAAAACCAGCCGAGCAGGGAAGGGGCGCTCATAGCGCGTCAATAGGGTCGACCTAGGCTCAAGTGACGGCTTGCGCAACCCAAGCGGACACTCAGCCAAAGTGCTGCGAACGATGGCTTCGAGCCCGGAGCAAAACGACTCCACAACACTGCCATCGGTCGATCATTGGCTGCGCTGCCGCAGTCCGACCAATGAGATGTCCGATCAGCGCTCTTCAAGACCTAGCACACCGAATGCGAACCGCAGCGCTTCGCGCTTAAATGTCTCGTCGTCGCTGTCTGTCAGCGCGGACCTCTTCTGGTACGGGTCCGAACGTGCGTAGAGCATTGTGCTAAGCTGGTCGATGACGAACCCGACTGCGAAATCTGGATCGGTGTGCTTTATTTCGTCGTGCCGGGCCAAGATCAGCTCTTTTAGAGCAAGGTTTCCCTCTCGCTTGATGTCGGCCATATGGGCTTTCAACTCAGGATCATCTGCCATAACCAAAGCCGTGGCGCGTTTGGACAAGCCGCCGGTACTACTCTGACGTAGACGAAAGTCGAGGTATCCTTCGAGTAGATCGGAGACACTGGCACCTTGCCACCGCGTCGGATCGGCAGCTTGCTGGTTCTGGTCGATAATCGCCTGTGTCATCCGGTTGAAGACCGCATAAAGCAGCGCCTTTTTGTCCTTGAAGTGGTGGTAGAGCGACCCGACCGAGCTTCCGGCACGTTTGGCGATATCCGAGATCGAAACGCCTTCGATTCCATTCTCTACGATGAGTTCCTCGGCGGCATCGAGCAGTGCCGACTGCGTCCGCTCTCCTCGCGTCTGCTGGCTCTCGCGGCGCCAATGCAGGTCTGAGAGCCATCTTTCCTGGGTCATCCGAACCTCATACTAGAATTTCAATTCGGTTCTTGACACGGAACGAATCTTAAGTCAAAACAAAATCCGAATTCTAATTCGATTTACGGAGAGACCAATGCAAAAAGTACTCGTTACTGGAGCGACTGGGTTTGTCGCCTCACACCTCATCGTCGGACTTCTGGACGAAGGCTACGCTGTTCGCGGTACGATCCGCAGTCTCGCAAAACGAGATCAGCTATTGAAGGAGCTTTCAGATTACGCCGGTCGCGAAATCGAAATCGAGTTGGTCGAAACAGACCTCAGTTCAGATAACGGCTGGTCGGAGGCCATGGATGGGGTCGATTTCGTTCAACACGTAGCTTCTCCGTTCCCTGCTCACCAACCAGAGACCGCAGATGAACTCATTATTCCGGCTCGGGACGGCGCATTACGGGTGCTCGAAGCTGCCAACACGGCAGGAGTTCGTCGCGTTGTGATGACCTCATCTGTTGCCGCGGTGGATGTCGCATGGGAAGGAAATCGACCCGCTGCCTTCAATGAAAGTCACTGGACCAATATGTTACGGCCCGAGAATGTCTCATTCTACGCTCAATCAAAAACTATTGCGGAAAAGGCCGCTTGGGATGCGGCTGAGCGCGATGGCTTTAAGACCGAGCTTAGTGTCATCGTACCAACTGTGGTACTTGGCCCCGCGATGAGTCCCGGGGTGTCCGCGTCTCTCGGAATGATCACGGCGATACTCAAGCGTGACATGCCCGCCTACCCGAAACTTCACCAAGGCATCGTCGATGTCCGCGATCTCGCCACCGCGCATATCGAGGCCATGCGTCGGGATGAAGCGGCAGGAGAACGGATCATCATCTGCTCTGAGTCTCTCTGGTTTAAGGAGGTTGGCGCGATCCTTCAGGACGCTTACCCAGATCGTCGTATGCCGAAGGGCGAACTGCCAACTTGGCTTGTTCGGTTCATGTCGCGTTTCAAGCCTGAGCTGAAGCTCATCTCTCCGAACCTTGGTGTTCTGCGGAACTATAACAATCAAAAGGCCAAG
>CAZMRS010000255.1:0-4491 GCA_964568435.1 uncultured Boseongicola sp.
ATGGCGCGCAAGAAGGAAGCGCGTCGCCGACGTTCTATTCCTCTTCGCGGGTTGGAAACGTCGTTCCAAGTATGTATGCGAAGGTCACAAAGTAGCTATGGTTCCTGCATTCAGAACCTTGGGCTCTTGAATACCACGGCAAGGGTAAATGACGGCTATGTCCGCAGGGCCGTCGTTGAAATTGATCCAGCGCCGGGCGTTCCGCGACTTTCTCGTTGGTTGCATACTTGACACTTCATGGACCTCACGATCCCTTTTTTGTCTCGCGGGATTTATGAACCCTACGCCTCAAAATTCGCTGCTCTCGAGACAATACATTCCTTGATGGCATCAAATGCGAGATCGGCATGCGTCACGGCGGAGGAGCCAATCAACCGACCATCGAGCAAGAACGCAATGCGATCGGATTGTTGAAGCCCTCCTACGTTAAAACCGGGGACGTCGGATTGATCGGCAGCCTGAACCTTAAGCGCCGTTGAGATCGCCGCATGTGTCGCTCCGGTAGTTACGCCGGTCATCGCGATGTCCCAGACGGAATCTGAAGCCTCCAGATATCTAACGGTCGTATTGTAAGTTGCGCCGTCCTGTATCTCGAAGCATCCATTCTCTGACAACAGCAGGTCCCAAGTTCTCTCATCAGCCGTTGCGTTCGTAACAGATGAGACACTGATGAATGCGGCGGTTTGCTGTCTGGCGGCCATGGTACAGCCAGTTTCCGTCCAGTCGCCGAATCACGACGCCGTTCGGGGCACCGCAGAGGGCTCGCGATAGGAGCAGTTCTCGCGGTATCGCTCGCAGCGGCGACCATATGGCTCAAAAGATCTGCTGCTGAACAAAACGACACGCCGCGGATAGCTGCCCTTGCATTCGATGATCTAAGCTCAGGCGCCGAAAAAGGCAGTCTCGGCGTTGTCCAATTGAAGATCGCTGCCGGAAGCCTGCTTGCTTAACTATTGATGTTTGCAACGCCTTGGCCAAATGCGGCGCGCGAGCCTGATCTAAGCGCCAGACTGTTTTCACATCGATCAGGTGTTAGCTTTTCCTCAGAATGGCAATGTGATCTTTCGGAGATGAGCCTAAGTGGCTGTGGGTCGGTGCTTTTTTGGCCTCCTTTGGTGGTTTTTGTGAGCCGACTTCTTTCACATAGCTTGGGATTCGGAGGTTGCCGTCGAAAGCACGCTGCGTCCCAGACCACTCGTTCTGTGAGGACGCAACTAACTGATAAGTAGAAAGAAATCTAATAAATGAGGTACGCACCTCAAATTTTGATAGACTTGAGGTACGCACCTCATATACCGTGAAGCCATGCCGCGATTCGTCCTGATAGTAAGCGGCGGACAAACGGGAGGATTGAATGTCTTATTCGAAACTGGCCACTGCCAGCGTCATCGCAATTGCTGCCACAGGGGCTGCGTCGACGGCGCAAGCGGAAAATCTGACGCTGTGCTGGGCGGCGTGGGATCCAGCCAACGCACTGGTCGAACTTTCCAAGGAATTCGAGGCCCAATCGGGTCACACTATGAACTTTGAATTTGTGCCTTGGCCCAACTTTGCTGACCGCATGCTGAACGAATTGAACTCGGGCGGAAAGCTTTGTGATCTTCTTATTGGTGACAGCCAATGGATCGGTGGCGGCGCAGAGAACGGCCACTACGTGAAACTGAACGATTTCTTCGACAGAGAAGGCATTTCAATGGACGACTTCGCACCGGCGACCGTCTATGCATACTCGACCTGGCCGAAGGGCACTCCAAACTACTACGCTCTGCCCGCCATGGGCGACGCGAACGGCTGGTTCTATCGCAAGGACTGGTTCGGACGCGAAGATATCCAGGCAGCCTACAAGGAGGCCACTGGTCAGGATCTGCGTGAGCCTCAATCTCAAAGAGAAATGCTCCAGATTGCGCAGTTCTTCCAAGGGCGTGAAATTGACGGAAAGACCGTCTACGGCGCTGCGATCTTCACGGAGCGTGGCTCCGAGGGCATCACCATGGGCGTGACGTCTGCGCTTTATCCCTGGGGTTTCAAATACGAGAACACCCCAGGGTCTTACGACATGGAAGGTGCAGTGAACTCACCGGAAGCCGTGGAAGCCCTGGAATTCTACAAAGAATTCTACGAGACCGCGACGCCACCGGGCTACACCAACTCGTACATGGGTGAATCGCTCGACGCCTTTAAGTCGGGACAGGTGGCCATGGCCATGAACTGGTTTGCTTTCTTCCCAGGTCTTTACGCAGACCCGGCGACAGGTGGCGACAAGATCGACTTCTTCGTGAACCCACCGCAGAACATCGCGGCATCGACACTGGGTGGCCAAGGTATTTCGGTTGTGAGCTACTCGGAAAAACAGGACGCGGCACTTGAGTACATCAAGTGGTTCTCCCAACCCGATGTACAGGCCAAGTGGTGGGAACTCGGTGGCTATTCGGCACATAACTCGGTCCTCCAGGATCCGGGCTTCGTGGACAGCCAGCCATTTGCGGGCGACTTCCTCGACGCGATGGATGGAGTTCTCGATTTCTGGCAGGAGCCAGCCTATGCCGAGCTTCTCCTTGCGATGCAGAAGCGCGTCCACGACTACGTCGTCGCGGATCAAGGCACCGCCCAAGAAGCGCTCGACAAGCTGATCGAGGATTGGACTGAAGTCCTCGAGGACGAAGGCAAGCTCTGATCCAACACGTCGGCGCGCGACCCATGTCGCCCGCCGAAACAAACTTAGCGCCGGGATCGCCGGTCCCGGCGCACCAACTTAGAGACAGGCCGAGCACATGTCTGACCGGACAATAGATCGCGTTGCAGCGTCAACGCCCGCTCCAGTTGCGCGCAAAATCAGAGGACTTTCCGATCGGGCAATCGCCTGGATCTTTGTAGCCCCGACGATTTTCCTGCTTCTTGCGATCAACATCTTTCCCTTGATCTGGACGATCCGACTGAGCTTCACGAATTACCGGGCCAACCGTCTCAATCGCGAACCGGAGTTCATCGGCCTCAGGAACTACGAGCGCATTCTCACCGATAGCGACATCTGGCTGAATATGCAGGCCACGGCGCATTTCCTTTTCTGGACGATCTTCTTTCAGGTTCTGATTGGCTTCACGCTCGCTTGGCTTATCAACAAGAAATTCAAAGGCAACGATCTTTGGACGACGATCATCGTCCTGCCAATGATGTTGTCACCGGCGGTTGTCGGCAACTTCTGGAAGTTCCTCTACCAGCCACAAATTGGTCTCTTTAACTACATCGTTGGTTTCTTCACCGGGAAGGACCCCTCCAGCTTCGAAATGCTGGGGCAAGTGGACCTGGCGCCCTGGGCCATCGTGATTGTCGACACTTGGATGTGGACACCGTTTGTGATGCTGATCTGTTTGGCCGGGCTGCGAAGTATTCCTGATTACATCTACGAGGCCGCCGAAATCGACCGTGCATCTAAGCTTCGGCAGTTCTTCACTATTACAATCCCCATGGTCCTGCCATTTCTCATGCTGGCGGTTCTGTTCCGCGGGATCGAGAACTTCAAGATGTTCGACCTCGTTGTTCAGCTCACCGGCGGCGGCCCCGGCTCTGTCACAGAGCTCACGTCGATCAACCTCAAACGTGAAGCGTTCGAGAAATGGCGAACGGGCTACGCCTCAGCCTACGCGATCATCCTTTTTGTGACGGTGTTCGGCCTTGCCAGCATTTACGTCAAGGCTCTCAACAAGGTGAAAGAGAGATGAGCAGTTTCTCCATCAATGAACCGTCGAACCGCACCAAGTGGCTCGCAGGCACGCTGGTCATCCTTTATGCGCTGATCACAATGATCCCGCTCGTCTGGATTGCAATCACCGGTTTCAAAAGCCCATCGGACGCGATCGCCTATCCGCCGAAGTACATGATCGGCTCGGACAGCGAGGCAGGCTTTCAACCGACACTTGAAGGCTATGTGAACCTTTTCACAACGCGAACGCGCCAGACGCAGGAATTCCTCGACGCCAATCCACCTGAAAACTGGGCGGACGAGATCGTGCGCCAATACGATATGGTCATCGTGGGACCATCGAAATTCGGCGAACGCTTTTTGAACTCCGTCATCATCGGTTTTGGTTCGACGTTTTTGAGCGTGTTTCTTGGAACTTTGGCGGCCTACGCCTTCAGCCGGTTCAAGATCCCGCTGGCCGATGACCTGCTGTTCTTCATCCTGTCGACCCGGATGATGCCCCCCATTGCTGTGGCGATCCCGATCTTCCTGATGTATCGAAACCTAGGTTTGTCAGACACGCATCTGGGGATGATCCTGCTCTATACAGGTGTAAACATCTCACTGGCGGTCTGGCTATTGAAGAGCTTCATCGACGGTATCCCGACCGAGTATGAGGAAGCCGCCCTGATCGACGGATACACTCGGTTCCAGGCGTTCTACAAAGTCGTCCTGCCGCAAGCCGCCACCGGCATCGCATCGACCGCGATTTTCTGCCTCATCTTCGCATGGAACGAATACGCCTTTGCAGT
>CAZMRS010000256.1:0-4469 GCA_964568435.1 uncultured Boseongicola sp.
GTATCACCTCGGTCGGAGCATCTAGCAAATAGACACCGCAAGCGGCGAGCTTTTCCATGTTCTCAGGATTGAAGATCAAGTCGAGCGACCCGATCGGAGCGTCTTCGCCAAGGATCTCGATTACTTTGCCGACGTTCACACCAATCCCCGTGGTGCCCCACATGTAGTTGATGGAGTACGCGTTGCCCGGATCGTACTGCTCTGTGCGATCTTTGATTAGGTCCCAAAGGTTGGCTGAGTTGGGAAGCTTTTCAAAATCGAGCTCTTGGAACGCGCCGGCTGTTATCTGACGCTGAAGGAAGTCACCAGTTGGCACCACGACATCATAGCCGGAACCACCAGCCAACATCTTCGTCTCCAAAACTTCGTTGGAATCGAAAACGTCATAGATCAGCTCAATGCCCGTCTCAGCTTCGAACTTCTCAAGCAGGGCTTCGTCGATGTAGTCCGACCAGTTGTAGACCCGCACTTCTTCTGCCAACGCCGATGTCGCACCAAGCGCAACCACCGCCGTCATTGTGGCGAATTTGATTTTCATATTACTCTCCCATTGGTATTTGCGGACATATTTGATCAAATGTGCCCACGAGTACAAGATAATTTACAAAGTGCTCTTCGCTGCGGCTTCGCCGTCAACCGAAATTGCCAGGACCATTGATATGGACAAAAGCATCAAGAAACGCCCCGAGCACCAAGCGATCTACCACCAGATTCGCGACCTGATTTTGTTCGGAATCCTTGTTCCAGGGCAAGCCGTCACGATCCAGGGTCTCGTCGATTTGATCGGTGCTGGCATGACACCGGTACGCGAAGCGATCCGTCGCCTAACCGCCGAAGGCGCTTTGGAAATTGGTGGAAATCGTCGCGTCACCGTTCCCGAGATGACAATGACACGCCTCGATGAGATCAGCTTTGCGCGGCTCTCTATCGAACCGCGTCTTGCAGAATTGGCCGCACGGCGCATGTCAGACAGGTGCCTCAGCGAGCTCACAGAGTTGGACAAAGAAATCGACGGGGCCATTAGTTCCGGCAACGTTGAGCGATATTTGGAGTTCAATTACCGCTTTCATTTCAGGCTATATGAACAGGCCGGTGCTCCCGTTTTAAGCAGGTTGTCACAGTCACTATGGCTTCAAAGCGGTCCAGCACTGCGAATCGTTTGCGGAAGATTTGGCACTTCCAATCTTCCAGACAAGCATGACGAAGCGCTCAAAGCTCTCCGAGAAGGCAACACAACCGGAGCTGCCAACGCGATCCGGGACGACATCCAACAGGGCCTTGGACAGGTTCGCCTAACACTTTCCGATTGACGCCATCGCGAGTCGGATTGACCCGGACTCATAATTTGATCATATTTTGCCACAAACGCATTTCGTCTTGGAGCCGACCAATGTCCGTGATTACCAACCACCTACCAACCGCTGAACTTCAGGCGCTCGACGCCATTCATCACATGCACCCTTTCTCTGCTCAGGGCGAGTTCAGCAAAACCGGTGCGCGGGTCATCAAAAGCGGTGATGGCGTTTGGTTGACGGACAGCGAAGGTGAGAAAATCCTCGATGCAATGGCCGGGCTTTGGTGCGTGAACATCGGCTATGGCCGCGACGAGTTGGCTGAAGTGGCCGCTCGGCAGATGCGTGAACTGCCCTATTACAATACGTTTTTCAAAACGACGCATGTGCCTGCCATCGCGCTCGCCGCAAAGCTCGCAGAACTGGCGCCGGGTGATCTGAATCACGTCTTCTTCGCCAGCGGTGGCTCCGATGCGAACGACACTAATATCCGCGTCGTTCGTCGCTATTGGGAGATGAAGGGCAAACCCGAAAAAACCATCATTATCAGCCGCAAAAACGCTTACCACGGATCGACCATGGGCAGCGCGTCGCTCGGAGGTATGGCAGCCATGCACGCGCAAGGCGGACTCCCCATTCCGGATATTCACCACATCAACCAACCCAACTGGTGGGCCGAAGGCGGCGATACGTCACCTGAAGAATTCGGCCTCGCCCGCGCACGGGAACTGGAACAAGCCATTGATGAACTTGGTGAAAATCGTGTCGCTGCCTTTATCGCTGAACCCATACAAGGCGCTGGCGGCGTCATCGTCCCTCCTGCAACCTACTGGCCCGAAATCAAACGTATCTGCCAGGAACGTGACATCCTCTTTATTGCAGACGAAGTGATCTGCGGCTTCGGACGGACGGGCAACTGGTTCGGAAGCCAAACCGTCGACGTTCAGCCCGACATGATGACTATCGCCAAGGGTCTCTCGTCCGGCTACCAGCCCATCGGCGGTTCGATCCTTTCTGATGAAATCGCCGAGACCATCGGCAAAGACGAATTTAACCACGGCTACACCTACTCCGGACACCCCGTCGCCTGCGCCGTCGCGCTCGAAAACCTGCGCATCATCGAAGAGGAAAATCTCATCGATCACGTCCGCAACACAGCCGCGCCTTACATGAAAGAAGTCTGGGAACAGATGACCGATCACCCGCTTGTAGGCGAAGCCAAGATCGTCGGGCTCATGGGCTCAATTGCTTTGACACCCGACAAGGCAAGCCGCGCGGCTTTCGCGGGCGGTCCAGGCACGGCAGGCCTGATCTGTCGCGAACGTTGTTTTGCGAACAACCTTGTCATGCGACATGTCGGCGACCGCATGATTATCTGCCCGCCGCTTCCTATCACGACGGCCGAAATCGACATGTTCCAGGAACGCGCGCACCGCGCATTGGACGAGACCTACGCTCGCCTGAAAGACGAAGGGCTCCTCGTCGCGGCGAACTAAGTTGCGGGCGGGCTCTTGATTACAAGGGCCTGCCCCGCCACGACCAGAACCACCTCGTCAGCCAAGGCACCTATTGCCTGGTTCACAACACCCGCCGCGTCCTGAAACTGCCGCGCCAAGGCGTTGTCGGGCACTATGCCCGACCCAACCTCATTCGTCACAAGAACAACATCGGAAGATTGCTTCTTAAGCGTGACCTTCAACGCATCAAGCACCGCGCGCCAATCACCGTCTTCCGCCAACATCTCATTGGAAAGCCAAAGGGTTAGGCAGTCCACCAACCGAGGACCACCCCCGTCTGTTTCGTTAAGAACTCGCGGCAAATCACGCGGCTCTTCGAAAGTGTGCCACCCATCTCCACGCTGCTCCAAATGGCTCGCAATGCGTTGCTCCATCTCCATGTCAAACGCCTGTGCCGTCGCAATGTATACAGGCGTACCACCAAGACCCAAAACGCGCTTCTCAGCCCAAGCAGATTTGCCGGACTTCGCCCCGCCGGTCACCAATGTGATCTTGCCCATAGCACGCACTCCTGCCTCAGACATGTTGCATAACCCTGGCCTCGGTGCCATTCAATCGAAAGGGTTAGGGCATGGGGGCATGGGATGTCGGCAGCCGCAATGGTCGTGGCCATAGCCACAGAAGGTGCCTTCGGGTGGCCCGACCGGTTGTTCCGTGCCATTGGTCATCCGGTCACCTGGATGGGAAAGCTCATTTCCAACCTGGACCAACGATTTAACCTTCCTGAGGACGCCCCTGAAGAGCGTCGCTTCTGGGGGCGTATCTCCCTTCTTATCCTGCTCGCAAGCACCCTCGTCCCGACCATTTTCGCGACAATTTTATTGCCCGACGGGCTTCTGGGCATGTTTCTCACCGGCTTGCTGGCCGCTCCACTCGTCGCACCGCGCAGCATGTACACACACGTTGCCGATGTCGCGAAGCCATTGAAAAATAGGGATATCCCTGCGGCACGTACGGCTGTCGCCAAAATCGTCGGCCGCAACCCCAACGAACTCGACGAACCAGCCATTACCCGCGCCGCCATCGAAAGCCTGGCAGAGAACACGTCGGACGGCATCGTCGCGCCAGTTTTCTGGGGCGCGCTTTTCGGTCTGCCTGGCATCGCCGCCTACAAGGCCGTCAACACTGCCGACAGCATGATCGGCCATAAATCCGACAAGCACCTCGACTTCGGGCGCGCGGCGGCTCGACTCGATGATGTGATGAATTGGCTCCCCGCGCGCCTGACGGCCCTTGGCATCTGTTTCGTGCAGCCCAATGTCCTGCGCGCGATCAAGATCACATTTCGCGACGCGTCCGAGCATCGCTCGCCAAACGCTGGATGGCCCGAGGCCGCAATGGCCGGCGCCCTCGGGGTCAGGCTATCCGGCCCCCGCCAATACGCTGAAGGCCCAAGCGACGATCCCTTCTTGAACGACGGCGCACCCGATCCAACACCAGACGACTTGGGCGATGCATTGACCCTCTTCCTTCGGGTCATGGCATTGCTGGTCGTCGTCCTCGTTGTGCTCGCGCTCCTATGACCCAGGAACGTGACCACGGCGGTGATCTTGCACAGGCCATCGCCCTGTACGGGGGGCGTACCGAAGACTGGCTCGACCTGTCTACTGGCATCAATCGCGCGCCCTATCCGGTGGGCAATATCAACGATCTCTCATGG
>CAZMRS010000257.1:0-4468 GCA_964568435.1 uncultured Boseongicola sp.
GCATTGCAAGAAAACCTGAAATCCAATCCGCTTGAATTCACAGCAGAGACGTTTTTTCTTTCAGAGGATGCGACACAGGTGTTTGAAGAAAAGAACTGGCGGGTCACACACAGCATTAAGGCTTGGGTTATTGCTATTGGGCTAGCCCAAATCGCAATACGGGCGCTTGTTCCGTGGCGCCTGTGGTGTGTCGTGCCTGTTAACTTTCTCGCAGGTCTCAGTGTGTTCCATTTCGCATTCTCCCAAAGATAACTCACAATGCAGCAGAGGAAAGCTTACACCAACCGATCAGCGATGAGTGAGATCAAATTCAGAGACTCAGACCCGAGACTGTTTGGACTGCGGCAGAGAGGCACAATCCGCGGTCCAAGAGCAGAACCTGCACTGGCTGTGCCCGGTTTTAGCACCGTTAAACGCTGTCTACGAAGCAACCCACCGATGCGCTTTGACAACTTGTAATGGACGAGTCCAAATCCCAACGCAACCCTACAGCTCGGTCTGTAAAACGGACGTTCGACTTCGGTGCTCGAACGACAGCTTCGGCCCAAAGCGGACACTGAGTCCCAATGCTACCTGTCTTTAAAAAGCGCCTTCGCACGTTCTGGATCCCAGCGCCTCTCTGTCAGACCTTCGGCTTCCCATTCGAGACGCTCGGCCTCAAAGAAGTCACCCCCATAGATATGGATTGCGCCGGTGTACTTGGTGAGCGGGTTGATTACAGAGTGGATCACGTCCTTGCCTAATGGTGCAACGTCCCCTGCGCTGAGTGCCTTTGCTCCAGCGGCCTCAATGCGTCCATCCTGAGATCCTTTGGAGCGACGCCAAAAGATATTGTCTTCTCGCCCTGTATAGATGCCTATCACGGCCCACATGTTGTGGTCATGGGGCATTAGCACCATCTCGGGCCGCCAAACCATATTCAGGATTGTCAGCTCTGGCGATTTGTAGATGGTATTGAGGCCGCCTGATGTTGGCTCCCCCAAAGCGTTGGACACGGCGCCGGGGTCCGACATCGCGAACCTCATTAATTCGGCAATAGCGCCCTGGGTCGCGTCCTTCCGAATTGTGGTTTTACAGTCCTCAACGAATTTCTCGAGATCAAACATGCTCGCTCCTCCGGCATTCGCTTTCGGTCGATTTTGACGATCTGAACGCTTTACGCTTGGAGGAGACCTTTAGAAGACGTTGGGATTTTGTTGATTTGTGACCTAATACTGCAAGCTACCACGAAGTGAATTAAATGAGGCATCACCCAGGTATGCGGTTCTTCTTTGCCGGTTGCGTACTCGACATCGCGAGCCACTCATTCTCACGGGAAGGCAGTGAGGTGCCTGTCGAACCTCAAGTTTTTGATTTGCTTCATGTGCTCGCTCAGCGTGCCGGTCAGCTCGTTACAAAGGACGATCTGGTTGATACCGTTTGGCAGGGTCGGATTGTATCCGACGTGACAATCGGTTCCCGCATTAGCGCCGCCCGCAAGGCTGTCGGCGATAACGGAACTGATCAGACAATCATAAGAACAATCCCGCGCCGTGGCTTCTCATTGGTGGCTCAAGTTTCCAGCAATGTTGCTGAAACCCAAGTTTCCGACGCGACGACCAAGCAGACCATTCGGTTCGCGACATCTAAAGACGGAACGCAGGTTGCATACGCTAAATCGGGAAAGGGCCCGCCTTTGCTGCGTGCGGGACACTTTCTTACGCATTTGAAGAAAGACTGGGAGGGCTCGGTCTATCAACCAATGATAGCTACGCTAAGTGATGCGCATACCCTGATCCGATACGATCAACGGGGCACAGGACTGTCACAGGCGGATGTCGACGACTTGTCACTCGAGGCTTATGCCAAAGACATGCTTGCGGTCGCGGACGCGGCTGGTCTCGACAGATTTCCAATATTCGCCACGTCCCAGGGCGTTCCGGTATCAATACATTTTGCCACAACGTACCCAGAGCGTGTCAGCAGGCTCGTGCTCTTCGGAGGCTTCGCGCAAGGCAGGTTGGTCCGTGAAGACGACTTATCCCGCGACGATGCAGAAGTATTGATGACCCTAATCAGCAAAGGGTGGGGCAAACCCGACAGCCCCTTCATGTCGGCGTTTGTGTCACTGTTTTGTCCGGACGCATCGCGCGAGGAACGAGCAAGTATTGCCGAAAGCCAGCTCGCATCAGCCACGCCCGAAATGGCCACCCGCATTCGCAAGACTATTGACCAATTCGATGTGACGAACAGGCTCGGCGACGTTCAAGCGCCCACCCTCATCCTTCACTCCAGTGGGGACGCGATACACCCTTTGTCACAAGGACGTTTGTTGGCAGTGGGCATACGCGATTCGGAATTCCAGATGGTCGAAAGCAACAACCACATTATCTTGAAGTCATCGCCTGCGTGGGATTAGATCGTTAAGGCAACGTTGGAGTTCATCGCTCGCGGCTCCAGCGCGAACAGCCCATTGTGCTAGAGCATAGTGGTAATTTTGATGCGCACTTTGTCCGCAATGCAGACTTTTGAAGTCGGACGAAACCGGTTGCTTGATGGATGAAAAGATAGTCCAGACCTTCCGTTCAGTCACCGACAGAACCAAATTCTGCAGATCGGTTCGAAACGGATATCCGAGGACTCTACAATTGCGATTTACACAATTGAGGGCAGGTTATTGCGAAAGATTAGGATCCAATGCGCCGAGGCCAACCCCGCAGGTCTCATAGTATTAGTGGGTTCAAAGCGAATTAGCTCGCTGTCGGTCTCATTCCTCAAATAGTCCGAAGCGCTCGGTATTAGTGTACGGCGAGCGAAGATGCTTTCAGTACCGACGCAAGAAGAGCGTGGGGTAAGGTGGGACCTCGTCCAATTCCGATATATTCGTCGTTGTCCCGATAAGATGATCGTCGAAGGCTACATCGCCAGTGACCGTTCGGTTTGTTTGCCAATCCACGGAGGCTGATGCTCCAGCCCGGCCTTAGAGAATGGATAAGGTCAAGGACCATATCCGTCGAATCCAAGTCTTCTCGGCTTACAGGCTTATCACTCAGTGTCTCAATCGCGCTGAGAACCCTTTTCGCCATTTCATCGTCAATCTCAAGCGCCGCTTCGATTTCTTCTGCCAACGCCGCAAGTTTCTTATCCATGACGAGTCCTTCCATTGCTTCTGCCGACTTTGGCTCACACCGCTGAGGACTTCTTTGATGTCGATCAAGGTCGATAAGGTCCGGAAAGCTCTAGCAAAGGGCAACGACCGGCAATGGAGGCCCCAGTTTTGCCCACTTCACCAGATGTAATCTTTTTTGAGAACCTTAGACGTGAACAAGTCGCCTTGGTTGGAGGTAAGAACTCGTCCCTGGGGGAAATGGTTCAGAAACTCGGGACAGTTGGAATCAGTGTTCCGCCCGGGTTTGCGACAACGTCTGATGCGTTCCGGCGTTTCATATCCGAGAATGACTTGGAGAACCGCATCGCCCAAACGCTGGCGGACTTCGATCAGGGCAAACTAACGCTTCAGGTTGCCGGTGATACGATCCGAAAAGCCGTCGTAGGGGGGGATTGGCCCGCTGAAATCGAAGAGGCCATTCGCGAGGCCTACCGCGAACTATCCAGCCGCGCCGGAACGTCAAACGTCTCTGTCGCGGTACGCTCCAGCGCGACGGCGGAAGACCTGCCGGATGCCAGCTTTGCTGGTCAGCAGGAGACGTATCTCAACGTGGTTGGGGAGGATGACCTGTTGATCGCGTGCCGGCGTTGCTATGCCTCGCTCTTCACTGATCGCGCAATCACCTACCGGAAGGTGAAAGGTTTCGACCACCTTCAGGTCGCGCTCTCCGTGGGCGTCCAGCAGATGGTGCGCTCGGACATTGGCGGCTCGGGCGTCATGTTTTCGATCGATACGGAATCAGGCTTCGACAAGATCGTCCTAATTAACGCGGCGTGGGGCCTTGGCGAGAACGTGGTTCAGGGCGCCGTCACGCCCGACGAATTCCAAGTTTACAAACCGTTTCTTGATAGAAAAGACGTACGCCCAATCGTTGAAAAGAAGCTCGGCGCAAAAGAGATCAAGATGATCTATTCGCACGCTGATGACGATTCCCCGGTTCTGAATGTCCCGACATCGAAAGCCGAGAAGAGCCGGTTTGTTTTGACTGACGATGAAGTGCTCGACCTGGCGCGACAGGCGGTTCAGATCGAGGCGCACTACGGACTGCCGATGGACATGGAATGGGCGAAGGATGGCGAAACAGGCAAGCTCTACATTGTGCAGGCGCGGCCAGAGACGGTGCAGTCGCAGAGCAAGAAGGGCCTTCTGAAGAAGTTTTCCATCGGAGAGCATGGTCGAAGGGTGGCCACAGGGCTCGCCGTCGGCGAGCAAATCTCCACGGGCAAAGTCTGTCTCATCGAAAGCGTCGAGGATATCGACCGCTTCATTGATGGATCGGTTCTCGTCACATCGACAACAGATCCGGATTGGGTGCAGATC
>CAZMRS010000258.1:0-4419 GCA_964568435.1 uncultured Boseongicola sp.
ATTTGGGTCCGACGTTCTGAATGGCGGTGCCGGCGACGACCTTTTGATTGCGCGTTCGGATGCGGGTGAACAGCGCATCGGGCAAGTCGCTTTGGAGAACGAAACTCGCGGCGACCCGGATGGAGAAGTCGATCCCATCACTCAGAAGCTTTACGCCTACAACGATCAACCGCTCCACGGCGATGACGTCCTCATCGGTGGCGAGGGGTCGGACACGTTTCTGATCTCGCCGCAGATCAATGCAAAACTCGAGATCATTCAACAGCACGTGAAGGCTGACGGCACCATCAACTGGGCGGGTGTTGCGGGAGAGAACGATGAGGTTCACGATCACTGGGTCGACAGCTTTGGCATTGATATCATTGCCGATTACAACGCTGAAGAGGATCAGATAGCGGTCATAGGGCACACAGCTGTTCCGTTCGTGACTTATGCTGACGTGTTGGGTGACGATGCTTTGGAGTCGATCATCACTGTCATTTCGGTTCAGCACGGCAACGGTGGTGCGCACGACCAAGACTTGATCGGGCAGGTCATTGTGCATGGCGACTTGGTCGATGTTGAGGACATCCAGACTGACGCCAACGTGACCTACGGCGTTGTCGAGAACTACGCTGATATTGCGCAGGCCCTTCAGCCACTTGGTGACGAGAAACTCACAACGATCGATGGCGTGGTCTACAAAGGTTATGACACGCGAGAGCCCATGGAACTGATGGGCATGGAAGAGGGTGCCCCCGACGGCAACGGCGTTGGTACAAGCGTTCTCGGTGCCGTCACAGGCGACCCAGCCGGTGCTTTTGAGAACCCGAACTTCACCGAGGTTATGTTGGAGACTCCGGTGCATACCGAGGAGCCGGTTCTGACCCGGGATCCATTTGAACAACTCGGCACAGTTGAAACCGACGACTACACGATTACTGGAACGGCCGGCGGCGATGTTCTTGGCCAGCCCGATCAGCCGACACCCGACGGGCTTCCGGGCGCACTGGGTTTCTGGAGCTTCGCCGATGGCAGCGAAGGTGCTTATGGCGACGCGCGCGGCGGTGAAACGGTGAAAGCCTTCACGCTCTATGAAAACCAGGCGCTCTTAAACACTGACGCTTTTGCTGACGGGCCCGCCGGCATGCCGAACGGCGCGCTCTATTTCAACGGAGAGGACAGCTTTGCGTTCATGGACCATGACCCGGCCATGAACATCAGTCAGGGCACCATCGCGATGTGGGTCCGTCCAGACGATCTTGGTGAGAAGTCCATGTTTGTCACCAAAGACCACTCGGGAACGCTTGATGGTGGTCACTTCCGATTGGGACACACCAATGAAGGCGGTCTATTCCTCAGGATGGCTGAGGGCGACGGGGGTTCGAACAAAGCCTGGGAAACCGGACCGATCTTGTCGGAAGGCGAGTGGGCGCACCTGGCCGTGTCCTTCACCGACAGTGGCGTGACCGTTTTTCTGAACGGCTCACCTGTCAGCAACAATGCCTGGTCTGCCGTCGAGGGCGATGTAGCAACTCCGGGCGTCTACACAGAGGCTTATCTGATCCAAAACGACGAACCTTGGATCTTTGGGGCCGATAGCTACAAAGCGCAGCTTAACGACACGGCGCAGGAATTTGCAGTCGACGACGACAATCTGCGCCACGAGTTCGAAGGTGCCATCGCCGATTTCGGCATCTGGGGCGGGTTCTCTGATGAGGACGCATTGTCCGCAAGCGAAGTACAAGATCTCTTCACGAATGGGCCAGGTGCTGCGCTCACCAACCCATCCGGTCCGCAGCCAATGTACGCAGGCGACGATGCAATTTCCGGCATGGGCGGAGACGATACCATCGATGGCGGTGCGGGTGATGACACACTCGACGGCGGTACAAGTGACGACATCCTGAACGGCGGCTATGGCGACGATCACCTTATCGGCGGTGAGGGCAACGATACGCTCGACGGTGGGCGCGGCAATGACTTGCTTGAGGGGGGAGACGGCGACGACGTCCTGATCTCCCGTGCCGACGCTGGCGAACAACGCGCCGGTCAGCTTGTGCTTGACGACCCATCGCGACCAGACGGAGGATCTATCGACTATGAGTACCTGAAGCTTGTCGATTGGATCGATCAGGAGATTGAAGCGGACGACGTTCTCATTGGTGGCGAAGGTGCGGACACCTTCCAATTTGAGACACTGATCAACGCCAAGAAAGATATCATTCTTGAGCACGTTAACGACGATCGGACGATCAACTGGAACGGTGTTGCGGGTGAAAACACCTACATTCACGACCATTGGGTTGATGGCATTGGGATCGACGTGATCGGTGATTACAACGCCGACGAGGACAAGATCCCAGTCAAGGGCCATACAACGCAAGTGAAGGTCGACTACCGTACTGTCGATACCGACGGCGACGGGCAGGTTGACGATGCGGTGTCGGTCATTACGCTCTACTCGCAGCAGGGCGCGAACGGTGGTGCGCACGACGAGGACTACCTCGGTTATATCGTTGTCCATGGCGACCGAGTTGAGGAAGATGACATCCTGACTGACGCGGGCGCAAACTACGGCATCGTCGATACCGTGGACGAATTGCAGGAAGCGCTCGCGCCGACAGGCGAAACGAAGACAATAGAACTCGGCGGTGACGAGCCACATCACGGCTACGACACGCGCGATGTCGAGGGCGACCCGGTTGGTTCTGAGCCTTGGAAGTACTCGTCAAACGATTGGTACAACGCCGGAGAGCTAGACCTCGCCAGCGCTGTCCCTGCAGGTTTGGCTCCCCCGAATATCCTGCTGGCCCATGAGGGTGGAGATTTTGACGATGCAAATGCGCCGATTGAAATCATGCACGACACGCCTCAAGCGACTGAGCAAGGCACTTGGTCATTCACGTTCAACGCAGATGACCCCGGCAACGGTACAAACCAGGCACTTTTATCAAAAGACCACTCTGGTTTTGGCGACGGCGGCCACTTGACCGTTTTCATCAACGGCAGCGGTGTGCTGAAACTGCGCTTCCAGGGCGAAGATGGTGAGAAATATCTCTACGACTGGGGCACCAAGGTCGCCGCCGGCGAGGACTATCATGTCGGGTTCACCTTCGATGACGATGAGATCGCGTTGTATCTGAACGGCGATCTTGTGGATGCCGACACCGGAATCCCTGGCGGCATGAGTGACAATACCGAGGACCTGTACCTTGGCGCTTCGACGCGCACTCGGATGGGCGAGAACGACAACCTTGATTGGGAGTTCTCAGGTGAGATCGGCAATGTCATGTTGCTCGATCGTCCGCTGGAAGAAGTTGAACTCACATTTCTTGCCGAGAACGACGGCGATCTCTCGGCGCTCGATGATCTCTACGCCCACTCGATCGAACTGGCGGAAGAAGAGGCAGAAGAAGAGCTTGA
The DNA here is from genome assembly GCA_964568435.1 of uncultured Boseongicola sp. GTDB lineage: Bacteria > Pseudomonadota > Alphaproteobacteria > Rhodobacterales > Rhodobacteraceae > Boseongicola. Next base: position 3,406 of record CAZMRS010000258.1, read on the forward strand.
GGAGGAAATGGATGACAACCGCGGTTCGCCTCAAGATCCTGTTCCAGCCCCTGAGAGTGATGGTTTCGGCCAGATCCTGTCTCAGATCTTCGACATTCTGCTTTCGATCTTCGGACTTGGCGGAAGTGGCAATTCGGACCCGCGACAGATTGAGGAAGGATTGGAAGAGATAGAGATCCTGTTGTCCGATCTTATCCCGGAAACCGAAGCTCCCGAAGACGAGCTGCCGGAGGAAGAGCTTGAAGACGTGGAAGATCTTCTGGACGCGGCCTAGACAACGGGAAAGGGCGGGGTCCTGACCTCGCCCTGTTCTCGTTAAGTGTCGCGACCGTCGAGGTTGGCTTCAAGTCGCAAAATGGATTCCGCCAAACCCTCGCGATTTGGATGCAACTGCTCAACCTCACGCCAGGCGGCCAATGCGCCCTCTGTCATGCCAATTTCTTCGAATATGATTGCCAGCCCGGACATGGCGTTGAAATGTCGTGGGTTGATCGAGAGTGTCCTGCGAATGTCCTCCAAAGCCAACCCGTACTGTTGGTTCTGGAAGTATGCCGTCGCGCGGGAATTGTAGGCTTCGGCGAAATCAGGGGCATGGTCGATCAGGGCGGTGAAGTGAAAAATCGCCGTTTTAATGTCACCCTCGCCCAGGGCTTCTCGACCACGATCCAAAAGAAGATCGAGCGAATCTGAGCCTGACTGCGACCAAAGCGTAAGGATCCGCCCTTCGATTTGCTCCGCTGCAGAGGCATCCGCGGTGCGAAGGCCCTCCAAAAGGGCCTCAATTTCATTGTCTTGCGCATACGCAGAGGTCAGGAAAACGTGACTTGCGAAGAGTGCCGCAACGAAACATTTGAGATATGATGCGTTCCAAAGCATGACACTTGAAAGATTAGCGTCTGGGCCGACGATTGCCAGCCCTGGCGGTTCACTTAACCGGGAGAGACCCATGAGCGATATGATTGCGCAGGCCGTGGCTGCGTTGAACGAAAAACTCGATGCCAGCGGATTTGATGG
>CAZMRS010000259.1:0-4410 GCA_964568435.1 uncultured Boseongicola sp.
TGCTGCACCTCATCGTAAATCCGCTCACGCTCGGCTTGTTCAAACGTGGTCTGACCTTCGACCAGAAGGGCGTCCATCGCCGGATTGGCGTAGTTCCCCGCATTTGAGCCCCCATCGCTGGCCAATAGGAAACCCAGGATCGAGCCGGGATCGCCCTGCGGCAACATCACCCATGCTTGCAGGAACATGTCGCCGTCGCCCGCTTTGAGCGCATCGTTGCTTGCGCCGTACTCGCCCACACGCACGGAAGCCGTGATGCCGATCTGTTGCAGAAAGGCCTGCGTGATTTCGGCCGTTGGGGGTAACGCGGCGCGAGAGGAGTACGTCAGAATCTCGATCTCAAGCGGTTCACCATCGAGCATCCACGTGCCGCCCTGCTTAACCGCTCCAGCCTCGGCAAGCAATTCCTCTGCCCGCGCAGGATCATAGGTCGGCGCGATATCAGCGGCCCAGCTTTTACCAGCGGGATAAATAGTGCCTGCTGGCACACCGCCAACGCCGGAAAGAACAGCCTCGACAATGCCGTCCCGGTCAATCGCCAAGGATACGGCTTGCCGGATCAACGGGTTCGCCAGCGGGCCCGACGTCGTGTTCATCGAATAGAAGTAAAGCCGTGCGGTTGGTGCCGTGAAGCCTAGCGCCCCTGTCTCCTGGATACGTGCAAAATCGGTTTCGGGATAGTTGATCACCATATCCACATCACCGGCTTCAAAGGCGAGAGAGGCTGTTGCTGGATCGGGTGAGGCGACAACCCGCACTTCGTCAAAGCCAGGCTCACCCATGCGATAGTCTGCGTTTGCTTCAACGCGGTAAAGCTGCTCTGGCACAGCCTCCCGGAAGATATAGGGGCCAGTTGCGTTGATCGGGAACGCTTCCGACGGCGCGCCGAGAATGGCGACACCCGGATCAGATAGACTCCATTGGAAGGCGGCGTTTGGGCTGTTGGTCTCGAAAACCACAACGCGGTCGCCATCCGCAGACATACCCGCCAGATCAAGCACACCGGCGATGCGTTTGTTAAACGCTGGGTCCGCTTCGTCTGAGATGGGCGCAATTGCATCAATGACCGCCTGTGCTGTCACGGGAGAGCCATCGTGGAACATCAAACCGTCGCGCAAGGTCACGCGCCAGGTCGTCGGCGCACTTTGCTCAATGCTCTCCGCAAGGCGCGGGTAGAGGTTCAGATCATAGTCGATGCCCATGAGCGTTTCCGTGACGCCGGTCTGGTTCGACATCCAGCCGTTGTAGCCCGCACGCGGGTCTGGCACCTCGGCCGTGGGGCCGAATGTGACTGAAATGGTAAGAGTATCGTCTTGCGCTGCGGCAGGCTGAGCTGCGCCAAGCGCAATCAAAGCGGAGGCGGTTATGCGGGTGAGAAATGACATAGAGGTCCCTTCAGATGTTCGTTTTTAGGTTGTTGGGGATTGAGAAGCGGTCTCGCGCGAGAGTGCGGGCTTCTGCCTGTGAGAGAACGGATAGCGCGTCTTCGGGGCTCAGCCCTTTCGCACAGGCGCGATTCCATACACGACGCGCTGACGTGGGCGACCAAGGCAGCGTTGCTTGCGCCAGCCAATGTCGCAGCGGCGCGGGCAACGCATCGTAGCCGCGCATCGGGTCCGCCGAGCGTCGCTTGCGTTTGAGCGATGTCGATCCGAGGTTGCGGGTCAAATGTCGTCCTCCGGACTGTCGACCGCATCCAGCACGAGAACGAGGCGGGTCTCTCCCGTCCCTTCAATGGGGGGCGAGCGATGCAGAAGGCCTGAAGCCGGTTTTTCGGGCCAAAGCGTACCGCGCAAAAGGATCGGTGCTCCCGTTGCAACCGAAAAGACACGTGCCGGGTCTTGGCCGTCGGGTGAAATCCCGTATTGAGTGCCTTGGCCACGATAGGTGCACACAAGTCGCGCCGTAATCGCATCGATATGGAACTTGCGACACGCGTTCGTCGTCACGGCTTGCAGACGCAAGCGGAGATAGCATGCGTTCATCAACTCGGCGAAGACTTCGGCTAAGGCGCTCACATCGCCGATCAGTTGATCGCGTTCGTCGCAGTCTGGCGTTTCCGCCGCATCGCAAAGCGCTGTTACCGCAGATGGGACGGCTCTGGGACGCAACACGATCCGTCCCTGCGGCAATAGGGACGGATCGAGAGTGTCGATCCATTTTTGAAAAGCGGGCTCGGGTTGTCTGCGCCAGATCGCAGCAGCGCAACCGGGCTGGAGAAATGTCTTGAGGTCTTCGGGCTTGTCCGCGACGGCCACACCAATTGCGGCGTTCCGGACCAGGGCACGCGCCAGCGTCATGCCGCTTCCTCTTGCCGCCGCCAAGCTGGAAACGGATCCGGATAATCCGGCAGATCATTTGGACCACTTGTCGCTGTTGCGGGGACCAAGCAGGTATCCAGCCGCGCCTTCAGCGCAGGCCAATCGATGCCCGCACCAATGAACACAATTTCTTGCCGTCGATCTCCCCATGGCTCTTGCCAGTGCTGCTGCATGTAATTGCGCGCGCTTTCATGATCGGGCCAACGCTCCTTCGGCACGGACGCCCACCAGGTTCCAAGCGGTTTGACGCTCGACAAGGCTCCGGCGAGCGAGAACTCGGCAACCCAACCGGGTCGTGTGGAAATCCAGAAATGACCCTTTGCACGGATCACGCCCGGCAGATCACCGTTCAGGACGCTCAGGATTTTCTCTGGAATGAACGGCAGCCGCGCGCGATAGACGAAAGAGGCAACGCCATACTCCTCGGTTTCCGGCGTGTGATCGGCAAAACCATAGAGCTCCTTGGCCCACATCGGATGCTCGTGGGCCTTCTCGAAGTCGAACATGCCGGTATCGAGGATCGCCTCGGCGGCGACATCTGAATGGTCCGTCTCGATGATCTTGGCATCGGCGTTCAAACTGCGGATGATTTTGCGTGCGGCATCCGTCCGCTCTGGCCCGGCATCTGTCACCTTGTTCAGAATGACCACATCGGCAAATTCGATTTGCTCGACCAGCAGATTGACGAGCGTCCGATCATCCTCTTCGCCAAGGGTCTCGCCACGGTCCTTCAGGAAGTCATGGCTGGAGAAGTCATTCAGCAGGTTCACCGCATCGACCACGGTCACCATCGTGTCCAGCCGCGACACGTCTGACAGGCTGTCGCCGAACTCGTCCCGGAAATCAAAGGTGGCCGCGACGGGAAGCGGTTCGGAAATCCCGGTCGACTCGATTAGCAGATAGTCGAAGCGGCCTTCCGCTGCCAATCTTCGTACTTCGTCCAACAGGTCATCACGCAATGTGCAGCAGATACAGCCGTTCGACATCTCCACGAGCGTCTCATCAGTGCGGCTCAGCTCCGTGTCCGCCCGCACTAGATCGGCGTCGATGTTCACTTCGGACATGTCGTTGACAATGACCGCAACCCGACGGCCTTCACGGTTGTTCAGAACCCGATTGAGAAGCGTAGTCTTTCCAGCACCAAGGAAACCTGAAAGGACGGTGACGGGCAGTCGTTGGTCTGTCATAAGGCGCTCCAAATATGATCTAATAGATCACGCAACTTACGCAGTTACTTTACTAATGCAACTGGAAAAGTTACGGTTGGTGCTCGTTTGGAGAAAAATCGCAGATGAAGCGCAACTCACGTCTTTCACTTGCCTTGCATACACTCGGTCACATGGCAGGCGATCCCGATAAGGTTCGCACGTCTGCTGACATTGCGGAACATGCCGGTACAAACCCTGTCGTGGTGCGACGCGTGCTCGGCAGGCTTCGAGAGGCAGGATTACTGACGTCTGAAAAAGGACACGCCGGTGGTTGGCGACTTGCCCGTCAACCCGACCGGATCACGCTGGCAGATGTTTATCTGGCACTAGATGAAAGCCTGATTGCAACCGCTGAAGATGAGGAAAAACCGGATTGCTCTGTTGAGCACGCACTTCATCGGAAAGTCACATCCGTCATGGAAGAGATTGAGCGCAGTCTTGTCGAGCGTTTAGCTCAAACAACTATCGCGGAAGTGCGCGAACCGGGCCAGCGGCATAATCACTGATTGCATCTGCTTTTGTTCATAGGTCCCCAAACTCTAAACCCACGTTACTTCAAAGTTTCCGCTGATTTGCAGGCTTCAGCCTGGCAAATCTGCCACGTGGCGAACGCGGGAGGGGGCGAGGCAACAGAATTCGATAGCAGTGGAGCGGCCCGCAGTGCGTGAGCGCGAGGACCCGGTGCTATCGAATTCTGTTGCCCGAGGGGGAGGGCCGCGCCCTCCCCCTCATGTCTTACCAGTAGTAGACATGCGGTTTGCGCCCATCGGGCCATACAAGGCCGTCCGCATCAGCACCCTTGAGAACCTGGATCGCCAAGAGCTTCGTCTGACGCCGCGCGGGACGCGTATGGAACAGCTTATCGTGCCAACGCGGATAGC
>CAZMRS010000260.1:0-4387 GCA_964568435.1 uncultured Boseongicola sp.
CTGTTGATCTTCAATCCGGCACCATTATCGACGCCGTTCTGTCGCCTGCACCCTACCACATGACGACGATTCCAGGGACGGGTTCGCTCATTGTCTCAAGTCGCGACGAGCCCAAGGTCTGGATTGTGGACGCCGACACGCTGAACGCAAGCAAGGAGATTCCGATCGAGGGCGAGGGGCATCAGATGGTCTCACTCGGCGAGTAGAAGCAAGCGGCGCTTGGGATTTGAAAGGAGGACGATATGACTTTTCACGGCCAACCGACACTTCGCTTTCTCGGCGCGGTCGGAACTGTGACAGGTTCGCGTTATCTAATCGAATGGGCAGAACGTCGGATCCTGATGGATTGCGGACTGTTTCAAGGTTTCAAGCAACTTCGGCGGCGGAACCGGAAACCCTTTCCGGTTCGGCCCGGTATGATCGATACCGTACTTCTGACCCACGCGCATCTTGATCATTCCGGTTATCTGCCGGCGCTGATCCGTGCGGGGTTTCGTGGCCGGGTGTTTTCAACCCCGGCCACGAAAGAGCTTTGCGGTTTGATCCTGCCAGACAGTGGGCATTTGCAAGAGGAAGAGGCGAAATACGCGCGGCGCAAGAAATATTCCCAGCACAAGAAGCCGACGCCTCTTTATACGCTGAAGGACGCTCAGGCGGCTCTGGAGCGGTTTGAGACCGTCTCGTTCAATGAACGTATCGACCTAGGCGATGGCATCCATGCCGAATTCATTCCCGCGGGCCACCTTCTGGGAGCGGCCCAGATACGTCTGACGATCAACGGCACCACGGTGCATTTCAGCGGTGATCTGGGGCATGACAACGATCCGCTGATGCGCGCGCCGGTGCCCTTCGGCGGGGCGGATGTGTTGGTGTGCGAGTCCACCTATGGCAACCGCCAGCACCCCGACATCGACCCTGAGGCGGAACTGGCCCCTGTTCTGAAGCGGGTCTTTGCGCGGGGTGGAACGGTTCTTATCCCGTCCTTCGCCGTGGGTCGTGCGCAGGGGCTGATGTATCACATTGCGCGGCTGATGAAGCGCGACGAAATCCCGTATGTCCCGGTCTATCTCAACAGCCCGATGGCGGTGGATGCGACCGAAATCTATCACCGGCATCACGACGAGCATCACGTCAGTTGGGAGGACTGCGTGAACATGTTTCGCGTTGCAAAGCGCGTGAACAGCGTCGAGCAATCCAAGGACCTTAATACTCGGCAGGGGCCGATGATTATCATCTCGGCCAGCGGGATGCTGACCGGCGGGCGTATTCTGCATCATCTGATCAGTTTTGGCGGTGATCGAAGGAATGCCGTTATCCTCTCTGGGTTTCAGGCAGGTGGCACACGGGGAGCATCTTTGGCGGGCGGTGCACGGAACCTGCGCATCTTCGGACGAGAGCACAGGATCAATGCCGAAATCGTACAACTTGAGTCTTTCTCGGGTCATGCGGATGCCGATGAAATCCTGACCTGGATGAGCGCCGCACCCGCACCGCGCATGACCTACCTGACCCATGGTGAGCCCGAAGCCGCGGATGCCTTGCGCCGCCGGGTCGCGCATGAGTTGGGGCGCGAAGTGCGGGTGCCCGAGCATCTTGAGACCATCAGGTTGGACGCTCCGATATGACAGGACGCCAAAATATCCTGCCGCTTGTGCGCGCCGGTATCGACACCTATCGGAAGCCGGTCGTTTTCATGCGCGAGGATTGCCACCTTTGCGGCTCGGAAGGCTTTACGTTGCACGCGCGCATTGAGATCGAGGTCGACGGCAAACGGATCACCACGACGCGCGATATGATCGCCGGTGGCGATTGGCTGCCGCCGGACACTGCGGCTCTCGGCAATACGGCATGGGACACACTTACCGCCCTTCTGAGTGCTGTCGGCAGGTTTTCGCAGCCCGAACCACCGGTTTCGACCTCGGCGGTCCGCACTAAGGTCTACGGCGGGCGGTTCGATGACAGCGCCTGCCGAGTGACCATCTCCGATACCACCCAAAAGCGGCTATCGGACATCAAACTGGCCGCCTTCATCATCTCTTTCACCGAAGACCGGATGCACGAGCCCGAATCCATCGCATTGACGCTGGTGATGCGAAACGCTGGCGCACGGCCCGGCTGGGGAATGGGATCTGTTCTCGACAAGCCTTGTGCGGGGGAACTGCCAGGCAACAGAACGACACCGGTCGTTGTGGCGATTGTGGCGGCCCCGGGGCACTTGATCCCGGCGGACGATATGCTGATCCGCATCGAGCGCCGGCTCGACTTCGACTCCAAGAAAGCTGCTGCGGGGTCAAGCCGCGTGCCGATTGGCATGCCGATCAGGCCTGCGGCGAAGGGGCGGTCCGAAGACGCCGCGAAGGTGCTGTCGGACAGGCTGCTCGCCGCCGCTGGCGCGCCAGGGCGGATGATCTCCATTCGCCGGAAGGATGGCTCTGTCCCGGTGGGGCGCGGGGTCGGCCCGGCGCTTGAGGCGCACGATGTGCTGGCGGTCCTGGGGCGCAGCCCACGGGCCCCAAATGATTTGCGCGAGCGGACCCTCGATGTCGCGCGAGCCCTGCCGGATCTCGTCGAACCAAATGGGCGAGAGGATGCCACGGACCTTGTGGACACTGGCGTCGCAGAGGCCAAGTTCACAAAGCTCGCAAGTGCGTCTGGGCGCAAAACAACCGGTGTTTTGTCGCGCGCGTGTGTGGGTGAGACTGTCGAAATCGGCCAACCCCTATTCGAAGTCCATGCGGAGAGACGCGGTGAACTTGATTGGGCGCTGGACCATGTCGCCGGTGGCGACAGCCCGTTCCGCGTGGAGGATGCGGCATGATACCCCTCATCCTGGCATTTCCCGGTTTGGAAGCCCTTGCAGGGGATTTGGCCGATCGCATTGACGCAGAGACGGCAGCCATCGACCTGCACCGGTTCCCCGACGGTGAAAGCCTCGTGACGCTTCCGGACGCTGTGCATGGTCGGGATGTCATGTTTGTCGCCACCCTGCGCGACCCGGACCGGTTGGCTTTGCCGCTGCGCTTTGCGGCGGCAACAGCCCGCGAACTTGGGGCAACGCGCGTGGGGCTGGTGGCCCCCTACCTGGGCTACATGCGGCAGGACAAACGGTTCGCGTCCGGGCAAGCCGTGACCGCCCCACTGTTCGCGAAATTTCTGGATGACAGTTTCGATTGGCTCGTCACCGTCGATCCGCACCTGCACCGCATTCCGTCGCTTGACCGGCTCTTCGGTATTCCAGCGATCCGCGTCCGATCCGCTCCACTCATTGCCGACTGGATCGCGCGTGAAGTGCCGGATGCGGTTATCCTGGGTCCCGACAGTGAAAGCCAGCAATGGGTGGCCGAGGTCGCACGCATTGCCGGGCGTCCCCATGAGGTGCTGACCAAAGTGCGGTCCGGCGACAGGCAAGTGATTGTCAGCGTGCCCGAAAGCGACGCAATCAAGCATGTGACACCCGTCGTGCTCGATGACATCGCTTCGTCCGGGCGCACGATGATCCGCGCGATGGAACGTCTGATCGCGGCTGGGGCAAAGCCGCCAATCTGCGTGATTATCCATGCTGTGTTTGCGGGCAGTGCGTATGACGACATTCCGGCGGCCGGCGCTGCGCGCGTAATCACGACGGACAGCATTCCACACCCCAGCAACGCCATATCGCTGGCCGGCCCACTGGCCGCCAGCATCACTCACGCGATGTCTGTTAACGTTGACACACCAATCGGACGGACATTGAGACCCCAAAACGAATTTTCAACGGAACCGAAGACATGAAAAACCACCAAAACCACGCCGACGCCGATCACAACGCAACCGTTTATGTCTGCCCAATGCATCCAGAGGTGCGTCAGAACGGGCCGGGCGATTGCCCCAAATGCGGCATGCACCTGGTGCCCGAGGATGAGGCCGGTGAACACGCGCATCACGACCACCATGCGCATGAGCATCACGGCCACAACGGCAAAGGTGGAGGCGATTATGATACCGTCCCAGCCGGCTATTCCGGCGCGGTATACACCTGTCCGATGCACGCCGAGGTCCGACAGACACATCCCGGCTCGTGCCCGATCTGCGGCATGGGGCTGGAACTGGAAAGCGCGGCAATGGCCGAGGACGGCCCCAACCCGGAACTTGTGGATTTCACTCGCAGGTTCTGGGTCGGCGCGGTTCTGACGATCCCGCTTCTTGTCTTCACCATGGGCCCCTATGTCGGCTTTCCAGGGGTGCGCGAGATCTTCGGGGAACGCGCCACGCTTTGGATCGAGTTGGTGCTTGGCACTCCAGTGGTTTGGTGGTGCGGATGGCCATTCATGGTGCGCGGCTGGAATTCCTTCAAGACGTGGAACCTGAATATGTTCTCGCTGATCTCCATGGGGGTACTAGCCGCATG
>CAZMRS010000261.1:0-4372 GCA_964568435.1 uncultured Boseongicola sp.
CTACAGGGCGGCGCGCATCCGCGCGCACGATCCGACCTTCTTCGATTGCGCGCTCGGGAACGGGGCCAAAAAGTGTGGACACCGGCACATCGAAAACCCGTGCCAGATCGTGAATTTCATCCATGGACGGTTCGGACAGGTCGCGCTCGACCTGGCTCATCCATCCGACGGAGCGGCCAAGTTGGTTTGCAAGGTCGGACAGCGTAAGCCGCCGAGACTTGCGCAAGGCGCGAATATCTCGACCGAGACTGTCTGGCATATCCGTCATTGCCATCGCTTGAACCCGTGAAAAAATCTGCTCAATTTTCACGACTAACCGGTGAAAAAGTCAATGTTTTTTTCACGGACTCCGAGTGTATGCGATTGTAGACATTTAAGTGTCAGAATTATTTGGATTTTTTTGTTTCACGTTTGATATTTTGAGCCTACATCAAGCGCTAGGAGATTCGAGTTCTATGGCACACCTGCAAGACCATCCATTGCGCTACCAACTGATTAACGAGCTGCATGCACGTCCGTTCCCGGTTTTGGAGGCTCCGTGTCGGGCTGTGTATCTTGCCATTAAGCCAGCCGTGAATGCGGTCGGGCGAGATCGCGAAGCAGACCGCGCACACCTCATTGCGCTGCTGGATCGCTATGGTGCGACGCATCCGCAACCGGGTGCCACGCATTATTTCGGCGAGATCGGAAAATACCGTCTCAAATGGGAAAGTCACACAGAATTCGTCACTTACACCCTTTTTGAAGACGGTCTTGGCAAGTCTGCATTCGACACGCGCGACTTTGAGGCGTTTCCCGCCGATTGGTTGGCTGAAGCACCAGGCGTCGTCACGACGTCTGCGCAGATCCGTGTAGAGCAAGACCTGGATCAGTCGGTGATCGCACAGAAAGTCGACGAATGGTTCGTGAGTGAGAGCCTCGCGGTAAGCTCTGTTCTGGACGAGAGCGCCGTAATTGCGGGTGACTTCCGGCTCGATGCCGCCGGTCACATGCGATTCGCAGTTTTTACGACCAGTGAAACCGGAGCCCGTCGCGTTGGACGGATTGTTCAGCGGGTATGCGAGATTGAAACCTACAAGACAATGTCGATGTTGGGGCTCACACGAGTGCGCGAGCTTGGCCCGCAGATTGGCAATATCGACGTGCGGTTGAATTCGCTGATGTCGGACACCACAGGCACAATGACTGACCCCGCAGAGACGCTGGAGGCGCTCCTCAAGGTGTCGTCTGAGCTGGAAACGATCTTGGCGCAATCGTCGTTCAGATTTGGTGCCACAGGTGCGTATGAGGCGCTTGTTAACCAGCGCACGCATATCCTGCGTGAAGAGCGCTTTGACGGACGACAGACGTTTGCAGAGTTCATGATGCGTCGGTTTGACCCCGCGATGCGCACCGTGAAATCAACCGAAGAGCGCCTGAAAACACTGGCGGATCGGGCTATGCGCGCAGGTGATCTGTTGAGAACGCGCGTTGATGTGGAGCGTTCTGCTCAGAACCAGAAGCTCCTCGAAAGCATGGACCGTCGTGCGGATGCGCAGTTGAAGCTTCAGAGAACTGTGGAAGGGTTTTCGGTCGCGGCGATCAGCTATTATGCAGTGAACTTGCTAGGGTATCTGTTGTATCCCTTCGCCGACGGCATGGGCCTGTCCAAAGGCATGACTTTGGCCATTCTGACGCCGATCGTGCTGTTGAGCGTCTTCATTGTTGTGCGGCGCATGCGGGACAGGATCGACTGACCAGTTGTGCCGATGAAGCTGGCAATGATTTGACGTCGCCCCGACGGCACCATACTTCGGATGGTATCACCTTTAGATCATCCTTGAGGACCAGATATGAGCCTTTCCGCGCGTGACATCATGGACAAGCTTGTGGCTTTTCCAACGGTCAGCCGGGACAGCAATTTGGATTTGGCGGACTGGGTACAGGAGTATCTGGAGTCCCATGGCATTGTCTCGCATCGGATGCTGAACGAGGACGGTCAGAAAGCGGCGATTTTTGCCAGTGTCGGCCCTGAAATTCCAGGTGGTGTTGTGTTGTCGGGGCATACCGATGTTGTGCCTGTAGATGGTCAGGCGTGGGACACTGATCCTTGGACTGTCATCGAAAAGGACGGAAAGTATTTCGGGCGCGGAACCTGCGACATGAAGGGGTTCGACGCACTTGCATTGGCTGCTTTGGTCAAAGCCAAAGACGCGCCGTTGAAAAAGCCGCTTCAAATTGCGTTGAGCTATGATGAAGAAATCGGCTGCGAGGGCGCGCCCCCGCTGATCGAGGCGATGCAAAAGCGTCTGCCCAAAGCTTCGCTGGCAATCATCGGCGAACCTTCGATGATGAAAGTTGTCACGGGGCATAAGGGTGGCAGCGGGTTTCATATTCATGTGCGCGGGTTCGAAGTGCATTCGTCAATCATGCATCAGGGCGTCAACGCGATCATGGAAGGTGCCAAGATCATCGAATGGTGCAACCGGATGAACGCCGAGAATGCCGCGCGGACCCCGCACGCGCTGGACGAGATGTTTGTCCCGCCCTGGACGACGGTTCACGTCGGCGAAATTACTGGTGGTACGGCGCACAACATTACCGCGAAAGACTGTCATTTCGGTGTGGATTTCCGGTTTGTGCCATCTGAGGTCCGTGAAGACTGGGAGGCGCGCTTTGTCGATGAGGTTCGACGGATCGAGGCCGGGATGCAGGCCGTTCATCCGGATGCTCGGATAGATCTTGATCCTTACTTTGGCCTCCCTGCCCTGCAGCCTGAGACGGATGGCACAGCCGAACAGCTTGCGCGCCAATTAACCGGGGATAATGCCAGCCACGTCGTGAGCTATGGTACAGAAGCGGGGCATTTTCAGTTAGCCGGGTATTCTTCCGTCATTTGCGGCCCTGGCGACATCGCAATGGCCCATCAGCCCAATGAATATTGCACGGTTGCGCAGTTTCAGGCAGGCGAAACCTTCCTTGATCGGCTGATCGAACACCTATCCACTTAAGTCGTTTTGGCAGGTCCTTTGCCGCATCTCGGAATGGGGCGGCCGCCATCTGAATAGGCCACGAACATCACGATTTCATCCGGGAGTGGGCCGTCTGGCGCTGCAAGTGTCATGGTGTCGAAGTGATCGAACGACCAAGGGTCATCTTTGTGACCAAGGGGCAGGTCGATGGTCGTTCCCGGACCACCAATTTTGACGTTGGAGGGTATGACCGCTTCGCCGCCGCCAACAGCCCCGCGCATTGGAGCGCCGAGTTTCGGGTGGATCACGGCACCGCCGTGTTCCATATCGCCGTCGACGCCAACGATAGCCGCCTTTCCGTAAGACACAGCGGGTTTTTCGAGAAGCTTCAGCGCTTCGGTTGCGAGCGCTTCTCCGAGCGCACCGCCGACGTCAAAAAGCGATGATAAGTCGTCTTGGAACTTGCCCGCGAATGGATTCTGAATCACGGCGGCCACAGCCACGCGCGTGATGGGCTCACACTCGCGGTCCATTGCGTCAGCGGTCGTTATATCTTTGAAAACAAGTGTCTTTCTAGGATTTGTCATAGCGGGCCCCTTGGTGTTCGACGTCAGGATAGAGGCGGCTATGGCAGTGTGTCGAGGACGTTCAGCTATCGCTGTCCTGCGGCGCGTCGGGGTCGGCTTTGCCGACGCCTTTAAAGATGGCTTTGAACGGCAATGCCCAGACGATGCCCAGGATCACATAAACCGCGAGTTCCAGCAAAAAGGGCGGACGATCGAACAAGCTGATGATCCAGAGCGAGGCCGCCACATAAAGGGGCAATCCGACCAGAAGGATCAAAAGCGAAAGACGCCGACGGGTTTTGTATGCAAGAGCCATAGTCGAGTTATGGGACGAGGCGGGCAATGGTCAAGCGGGTGCGACCGACTGCCCTTGCCTTCAGTCCTCGAACGGGTCGGTCACAAGGATGGTGTCTTCACGCTCGGGAGAAGTTGAGACCATGGACACAGGGCACTGGATGAGTTCCTCAATACGGCGGACGTACTTCACGGCTTCACCGGGCAGATCATTCCAGGACCGGGCTCCGGCGGTGCTGTCGCTCCACCCCTTCATGGTTTCATAGACCGGGGTCGCGCGCGCCTGCTTGTCGGCTGCTGTCGGAAGGTAATCGAGCACTTCGCCATCCAGTTCGTACCCGGTGCAGATTTTGAGTTCATCAAATCCGTCGAGCACATCGAGTTTCGTCAGTGAAATGCCGTTCACGCCTGACGTGGCACAGGTTTGCCGGACAAGCACCGCGTCGAACCAACCGCAGCGACGCTTGCGACCTGTTGTAGTTCCAAACTCGTGGCCGCGTCGCCATCGCGGCCGTCGAGGTCGAACTTCTCGCTCTTGCCCTTGCCCTCTTTGATGGGGAG
>CAZMRS010000262.1:0-4337 GCA_964568435.1 uncultured Boseongicola sp.
TACGGGATCATTGCGTCCACGACGTCGTGTGGCTGATCGAATGGCGACACTTTCTCGAAAATCAGGCTGTCGGCTGCGGACAACGTGTCCCAAGGCGCGTGGTATGCCGCGCGCCCGATCATAACGCCGTCGAGGCCCCGCGACAGATGATCTTTTGCAGTTTGCAAACCTTCGACACCACCGTTCAGCGATATATGCAGATCGGGAAATTCCGATTTCATCGCGTGAACAAGATCATAGTCCAGCGGTGGAATATCCCGGTTTTCCTTCGGGCTCAGTCCTTTGAGCCAGGCTTTGCGCGCATGAATAGCGACGCGCCTGACACCGGCTGCGCGGATGCGGGCCAGAAAATCCGGCAGGACGTCTTCTGGCGCCTGGTCATCGACGCCGATACGGCATTTGACTGTAACGGGGACGTCTACGGCAGCGATCATCTCGGACACGCAATCTGCAACCAGCGCGGGCGTGCGCATCAAGATTGCCCCGAACGTACCGGATTGCACACGGTCCGATGGACAGCCAACGTTCAGATTTATTTCGTCGTATCCTTCAGAGGCCCCAATACGCGCGGCTTTTGCCAATTCGACGGGATCGGAGCCACCTAGCTGGAGTGCGACTGGATGTTCTGCTGCGTCGTGGTCGAGCAGGTGCAAGGCTCTGCCGCGGACCAAAGCAGGCGCTGTCACCATCTCGGTGTAAAGGAGCGTCTGACGTGTCATCAGCCGGTGAAAATAGCGGCAATGGCGATCTGTCCAATCCATCATCGGCGCGACGGACAGTCGGGCGGAGTCTGTTGCGGACGAAGATGACATTTGGCTCTCTCGAAGGTTGGTTTCGTTGCGGTGGCCGGGGAAGTAGCAGTATTTGCGATCTGCGCCAACACCCCTGTGTCCGGGTGGGACCCCAGCTTTCTACCCACTCGCTTTATCTGGCAGGCGCATTCCCGATCGCTCCAGATCGCCTTCATCCCAAATACCGATGTAGATGCCCGGAGTTTCGCCGCCACGAGCATCCGCTTCGATTCTTTCTGGCGACTTGGTCGTTCGCGTGTGGTGCTGGCGCGCCCATGTAAAATGTGCTTCCGAAAGCCGCTCGATTTCCGCCTTAACGCTTGGGTCGTTGGCGCGATCAATCAACTCATCGGGATCCGTTTTCAGATCATAGAGCAGTGGCGGAAAGCCCTCAGCATGCACCAATTTCCAGCGGCCATCAAAGACCATCGTCAATCGTGCGTCCGCCTGATCCACACCGAGTTTCACACGGATGTCGCGTGTCGCGTAGTCGTATTCGGAAAAGGCAAACTCCCGCCAATCCACGCTCTCGCCGCGCAAGAGCGGACATAGCGAGAGCCCTTCCAGTATATGCGGCTTGGCCTTCCCTCCAAAGACCTCAAGGAACGTGGGTGCGAGGTCTATGCCTTCGACCAAAGCATCAATTGTCGTACCGCGGGTCGCCTCGGCCTCGGGTGTCGGATCATAGACAATCAGCGGAACGCGCGCGGAGCAGTCGTAGAAGAGATCCTTCTCTCCCAACCAATGATCGCCCATGTTGTCACCGTGATCCGACGTGAACACGATCATCGTATCCGCCATACGCCCCGACGCCTCGAGATAATCGAACAAGCGCCCCATCTCGTCATCAAGTTGCTTAATCAGCCCCATGTAGGCAGGCCCCACGCGGTCTCGCACCTCGTCGCGTGAAAAGGTCTGACAGAAATCGATGTCTTGCCACGCGCGCAAAAAGGCATGATCCGTCTCGCGCTCTTCGTCGCTGCGCACCACTGGCGGAAGGTCTTCCGCGCCGTACATGTCGTTATAGGGAGCTGGTGCAAGATACGGCCAATGCGGCTTGATATAGCTCAGATGACAGAGCCACGGCTGATCCCCCTGCTTTTCAATGTATTCAATTCCGCGCGTTGTGAGCCAGGCGGTTTCTGAATGTTCAGCCGGTACGCGAGCTGGCAAATGCGAATTCCGCAATAGCCAACCGGACAACAGCGATCCGTCGTCAGCCTCGGCCGAGTTTGCCCACTCTTCCCACAAGTTGTCCCCTTCGAAGCCATTAGCCCGGAGATAATCGTCGTAGTCTTCGCCGTGCCGTCCCGGGTAATCGGAATGGTTCAGCCCGTCATCCCGAAGATCGACTTCGAACCCACATTCGCTGACAAGTGCGCCGATGACGCTGTCGGGTTCGATCCCGAGGCGCGCCATTCCTTCGCGATCGGGGATCATATGCGTCTTGCCCACAAGGCTGCACTTTACGCCAAGCTCTCGCAAATGATCGCCCAAGGTCACCTCACCGACTTTGAGAGGAAACCCGTTCCAAGTCGCTCCGTGGCTGCGCACATAGCGGCCGGTATAGAAGCTCATCCGGCTTGGACCGCATATTGGGGACTGCACATAGGTTCGATTAAACCGCACGCCCATGGCCGCCAAACGGTCGAGGTTGGGAGTCTCGATGTGCGTTGCGCCAAAACAGCTCAAGTAGTCCCAGCGCAGCTGATCCGCCATGATCCAAAGCACGTTTTTCGCCATACCCACTCCTTGTTCAGTGTCAGAGTGAACAGCTTAAGGCGAAATTGCTCAAGCGGCAGGCGCCGCTTAAGATCGTTTTGCAGCGTTTTGCGCATCGAGCGCCTGGGAAAACTCGGCAAGTGGCGCTCCGGCCAGCAGCATGCGACGCATCAAGGCTTTCATCGTTTCCGGAGCAAGACCACCGACAGGAGGATCATTGTCGAGATTTGTCGGGAAAGAATAGC
The DNA here is from genome assembly GCA_964568435.1 of uncultured Boseongicola sp. Classification (GTDB taxonomy): domain Bacteria; phylum Pseudomonadota; class Alphaproteobacteria; order Rhodobacterales; family Rhodobacteraceae; genus Boseongicola. Next base: position 2,759 of record CAZMRS010000262.1, read on the forward strand.
CTTCGGCAGTTGCATTCAACACGGCGTCCAGCTCGACCAGTGTCATCCGATCGTTCTGAAGTTTAGCTTCCAACACAGGATAAAGCGCAAGGCACATGCCCGAGCGATCAATCGTTTCCATCGCCCGACCAAATGCTGAAGAGATTTGGAACAGATTGACCATACGATGAACGTCAGTGGTGCTGTTAGAACCAGCCGCGTGGAAAAGTGCGGGATTAAAGAACAAGCAGTCCCCTTTTTCCAAGGGAAGCTGCACGAAGTTTTCCTCGAAATGCGCGCGGAAATCGTCCCGCCGCCATGCTGCGTAGCCGGGACGATAGGTCTGTGAAAACGGAAGGAGTTTCGTTGGCCCGCTTTCAATTGACACATCGCAATGCGCTACGCCGCCCTGAAGCGTCATCAGGGGTGACAGATCATGCACATGGGCCGGATAGGTTGCGCTGATCTCGGCTGTTTGAAAGCCAAGGTGATAATCCCGGTGCGCTTGCTGCGCTTGCCCACCCGGATGCACGACATTGATTTGAGCCGTAACCTGATAGTTCGGCCCCAACCATGCTTCGCAAACCGCATCCATCGCCGTTGATGCGTGATAGCGGGCGTAGACTTCGGGGTCAGCCTCACAAAGTTTCTGAAGCGCGTTCCAGATGCGATCGTTGGAGCCTGCAGCAGCAAAATGGTCAGCACCTCCCCCGGCGCCACCTTTTTCGTCAATGATAATCTTCTCGAAGGCCGCAGTAGCCGCGTCTATCGCATCAAAATCGGTAAATGCTTTGCGCAGCACGACAACACCGGCCCCCCGGTGGAAAACTTCTGCCCATTCAGCCAGCAAAACGCGACGCGTGGCGTCTTCGAGAAGCATGTCGCCAATGCGGTCCATGTTGTAGACAGGAATGTTCTTGGGTGCGCCTTCGGCGTGCGGGATCTCCGTCGGGTCCACCTGCCGCGAGGTTATCGCGCTGAATTCGACAAGGTCGCAGGCATCTTCGGTGTAAAATCCGGGGTGCTTGTGAATGTTCATCTTCTCATCGTCCTCTGTCTTCAGTCGGCATCACGCTGAGCGATCCAGTCGTGGTCGGGGTCATTTTCGAAGCGCCACTTGCGCAATGGACCGGCCATCACGTTGAGGTAGTACATCTCATACCCATATGGCGCGGCGCAGGGATGGTGGCCTTTTGGAACGAGGACCACATCCCCATCCTTGACGGACATCGTTTCGTCGAGTTCACCGTCATCGGTGTAAACCCGCTGGACACCAAAGCCCTGAGCCGGGTTCAGGCGGTGATAGTAGGTTTCTTCCAAGTAGGTCATGCGCGGGTAATCGTCTTCGTCGTGGCGGTGGCTTGGATAAGACGACCAGTTGCCAGACGGCGTGAAGACCTCGGTAACGAGCAGGCTCCCGGCAACGTCGCGACCTTCCATGGCTATGTTGTTTATGAAGCGTTGGTTTTGGCCTTTGCCGCGCGGCGTGAGTTCTATCCCGTCGGGTCCAAGACGCTGAACCGGGTAATCGCCTTTTGCGGGCGCTGTACAAAGTGCCAACACGCAATCCGTCGTGGCTTCTGCCGACCAGTCCGTCGAG
>CAZMRS010000263.1:0-4318 GCA_964568435.1 uncultured Boseongicola sp.
ACCACGTTCGCCCAGTCGCGCCATCCAGCGGCGCAACAGCGGCGACGCCTTCATGGCGTTTGGAAAAACTCGTCCAGTCGATCCAGTAAAGACGCCTTCACCAAGTCCACTGGCCCAGGCCGCCACGTCCTTCGGCCCAAATTGGGAAACCGCATCGCGAAACGCTGCGTTGCCGTCACCATAACGCGTAAGGAAGGCAGGCAAATCCTCGTCCTTTGTCAGGTTCAACCCCGACTTCCCCGCCATCAGAAACTTGCGCCCTACAGACGGCATCGCGTCGGCCACAACCACGGATACGCCCGCCTCTGCCAGCACCTCAGCCGCAGCCAGACCCGCAGGCCCAGCGCCCACGACCAACGCCGCGACCTTGCCTTCCTCTGCTTCCTCGCCACCTATGTCAGGCATGAGCGATCCTATCTGCCCCCTGTGTCTGCGTCCGATCCCACCAGACGCCAAACAAAGCCTGCATCACCTTGTCCCGAAACTCAGGGGCGGGAAAGGCGGTCCAACGATCCTCATACATCAGATTTGCCACAATGAAATCCACGCAACACTAAGCGAAACAGAGCTCGCCAAGGACTACAACACTCCGGAGGCGCTGCGCGCCCATCCGCGCCTCGCAACTTTCTTCAATTGGGTCGCAAAGCGTCCACCAACGTTTCACTCCAAAACTCCCGGAAAACGCCGCCAACGTCGCTAAGCCCTTGGGATCATACCCTTAATCGCCGAAATATGTGCTTGCCCGGCAGTAACTGCATCCTCAGCCATTCGCTCTGCGGCCGCCAAGACATCATCATCTACCGAGTCCAACAGCCCAAGCGTCAATGCCTCTGGCGCTCTAATCTTCTCGCCTGCCAGAAAAATCCGTTTTGCAGCAGACCCGCCTGCAATTGCCACCATCCGCGCCGGATCAGACGGCTGGGGCAAGAAGCCCAACTTCATCACAGGGTAAAAGAAAGATGCGCTCGGAACAGCAACCCGCAGATCCGACGCCAGAACCATCCCAAGCGAACCACCCGCTGCAGTCCCGTTCAGCGCCGCAATTGTCAAAGCCGGGCAATCTGCAATCGCCCCCGACAACCGCTCCCAAACCGGATCTGTCGCCAACCCATCACGCGCGGCCTCAAGGTCCATTCCTGCACTGAAAACCCGTCCAGCACCCGTCAAAATCACAACTGAAATGTCCGATCCTATGCCCTCCACGTGATCCGCCAACTCGGACAGCATCACCTTGGTCAGAGCATTCGCCTTGTCCGGACGATCCAGTGTCAGCGTCAGCACCGAACCATTAGTCTCGCTGCGGATCATTCGATCAAGCCCACTGCGCGTCGAATACCCTCGTCGCGCAATGAAATGTCCTGTCCCAGATACGCATCTGCCTCTGGCCCACACATCCAGACAAGAGTCTCGGCGGGCCACTCAGGAGGAATGTGCGCCGACCAATCCAACTGGCTCACTGGATTCACGCCGCTCGCCTTGATCTCGCGCTGCATTTCGGTTGCCACTGTGCCGGGTGACAAACCGATAACCCGAACACCATGCTCGCGGTTCTCCTTGTCGCCCATTCGGGTCAACATCAGCACACCCGCCTTAGATGTGCAGTAATGCGACCAACCTTCAATCGCGCTCGTCGCAGCACCTGAGGAAATGTTCAGAATTGTCCCGCCGCCCCGCGTAATCATCCCAGGCAGCACCGCGCGCATCCCGTAGAAAACGCCCTTTAGGTTCACGTCAATCACACGATCCCAATCGGATGGATCAATCGCAGACAAATGCGCCACGGGCTCGATCATCCCTGCGTTATTGACCAGAACATCGACCGGGCCGAATGCGGCTTCCGCAGCACTCACCGCTTGTGAAACAGCCTCGAAATCGCTCACGTCACATGCAACGGCGATAGCTTTGTCACCGATCTCTGCGGCCAACGCCTCAATCGCCTCGGCACCGCGAGCCACAAGCACGACATTGGCTCCTGCCGCTGCAAATGCTCTGCCTGCTGCCGCGCCAATCCCTCGACTCGCTCCGGTTATCATCACGGTTTTGCCAATTAGAGCCATATTACTCCTCAATTCTGCCATTCTGCGTGTTACAACGGTCACGCTTATCCTAGTCCTAGGCCTTGGAACACCCTTGCCTTGACGCACATATGGAGACCCAAGATTGTACCGCCAAACCCCCATTTGAACGGACACCGTAAAATGACTCTTTTCAGAACGCTCACTTTGACATCGACATTTGCCTTGGCTGCCGGACCAGCTCTGGCCGAGCTAACGCCCAGCGAAGTCTGGGACGACTGGCAGGAACTCCTCGGGCGCTATGGTGCCGAAATCACGTTCGATCGCACCTCAAATTCCGGTGATGATCTGTCGATTATCGGCATGACCGCCCGCTTCCCGGTAACGGATGGTGCATCTGTGATGGAAATCGGGACGCTGACCTTTGAACAGAACAGCGACGGGTCCGTGAGTGTTGTTCTCCCCGATGAACTCCCGCTCAGCATCGAGATCGAAGGCCCTGACGGAGAAGAAGGCACCATAGGCTTCACGTTCAAACAACCGGGCGCCTCGTTGATCGCCTCAGGGGATTCCGAAAACCTCCGCTATGACTTCGACTACCCAACCGTCGAGATGACGGATTTCACGATCGAAGGTGACGATATTCCCGAGGACATTCCCGTCACGTTCACATTCGCGATGTCGGCCCTCAAAGGATTCATCGAGCTCGCAGGAGACGACGTCCGCAGCTACACCAGCGACTCCTCACTTGGTGAACTGGTTCTCAACATGGACATCAACGGTGAGACCCCGGAGGAGGGTGACGGCACCTTCAACCTGTCCATGAAGGATCTTGTCCAATCCACCACGGGCACAATCGGGCGCGTATCAGGCGAAATGACCCTCGCTGAACTTATCGAGGCAGGCACACGTCAGGTCGGTACCGGCACGCATGGCGAAGTGACCTACGAGTTGGACGTCAACTCGCCAGACGGTAGCTTCCAGATGGCGGCCGCAGCAGTTTCCGGCACAATCAACGGTCGGATCGACGAAGGCGGTATCGCTTACGGCGGCGAAACCAACGATGTCACCATGTCCTTCAGCGCAAGCGCTATGCCTCTGCCGCCTGTGTCCTTCCGCATGGCACAATCCAGCGGCAGCCTCGCCATCCCACTTGTCCCGGGCGAAGACCCACAGGGCTTCCAGATGGGCTTTGCCATTCGCGGGCTCGAGATTGACGACATGCTCTGGGGTATGATTGACCCGGTTGGCCAACTCCCACGCGACCCGATCACAATCCTCCTCAGCACCGACGGTCAGGTGACCATCTCGGATGACTTCCTCGACCAGGACTTCCTGGAAGACGACAGCCCCGACATCCCTGGCACCATCGAGTCGCTCAACGTCAACGAAATGCAAATCACCATCGCGGGTGCGGACCTCACGGGTAACGCTGCCTTCGAATTTGACAACTCGGTCGGAATGCCGATGCCCGCAGGTATTGCCAACCTTCGCCTTGTCGGCGGCAATGGCCTTCTCGACACCCTGGTCGGAATGGGTCTTGTCCCGGAAGAACAAGCCATGGGCGCACGCATGATGCTCGGCCTCTTTGCCCGCCCTGGCGAAGGCGAAGACACACTAGAGTCCGTCATCGAAATGAAAGAAGACGGCTCGATCACCGCAAACGGCCAGCGTATCCGCTAAAGCAATTCACAAACCGATCACAAAGCGGCGCTCTCGGGTGCCGCTTTTTCGTTGTGCAGCTTACAGCCCTTGCAGCCTCGCCTCGGTCGGACTACCTCGAAGGCATGCCGCAAAGGACACAAGATGACCGATCTCGCCAAGCTCACCGATGCCCTGCTCTCAGCCGCCCAAAAGGCCGGTGCCGACAGCGCTGATGCCCTCGCGACCAGCGGTGCATCAGTGACAATCAACGTCCTGAACGGCACTTTGGAACAAGCAGAACGCGCGGAAGGCACAGACATTGGTCTGCGCGTCCTCGTCGGCCAGCGCCAAGCCTGCGTCTCAGCGTCCGACACCAGCCCGGACACCATTACCACAATGGCCGAACGTGCTGTCGCCATGGCCCGGCTTGCCCCCGAAGACCCCTACATCGGGCTTGCCGACCCTGACCAAATCGCCCGTGACTGGAACGTGGCAAGCCTCGACCTTGCGGAAGACGCTCCCGAACCAAGCGCCGAACACTTTAAGGACGCTGCGCTTGAAGCGGAAGCCGCCGCGCTCTCCCACAAAGGCATCACGCAAGCCGACAGTGTGACCGCGGGCTATGGCCGCTCTGCCATGCACCTCGCGGCCACCAACGG
>CAZMRS010000264.1:0-4311 GCA_964568435.1 uncultured Boseongicola sp.
GGATGTAGTCTCACCGACCAAGATTCGCAAGTCTGGCGCGATACGCTGAGTTTTGGCGCGTTCGGCAATATTGTTGGCGCGATCTGCGAGTGCTACAAGAGGTTAAGCCCTCTATCTGTTCTCTCAACAGATCAAAGGAGACAACGACATGGCTCGCAAATACCAAACCGCTCTCGTCACCGGTGCTTCCTCAGGCATGGGTAAAGACGCTGCATTCCGCCTGTTGAAGGAAGGCATGACCGTCTACGCCGCTTCCCGCAGCGTCGACAAAATGAAAGACCTGGAAGACGCCGGTGCAATCACACTGAAGATGGACATCACCAACGACGCCGATGTTGTTGCCGTTGCCGAACGACTCAAGGCGGACGGCGGTATCGACGTTCTTTTGAACAATGCGGGCTACGGCCAGTACGGCTCAGTCGAGGAAACACCCATCGACGACGCACGCTATCAGTTCGAGGTGAACCTTTTTGGTCTCGCCCGCCTGACCCAACTCGTCATTCCAATGATGCGCGAGAAGGGTGCGGGTCTCATCGTGAACGTGTCGTCTATGGGAGGTGTCGTCTACACACCTCTTGGTGCGTGGTATCATGCGACAAAGCACGCGCTCGAGGGCTGGTCGGATTGTCTGCGCTTCGAGCTTGAACCCTTCGGCATCGACGTTGTTGTCATTCAACCCGGCATTATCAACACAGGCTTCGCAGACGTGTTCGGACAGAAGTTCGTCAAACCAGACAATTCGCCCTACGCCAATGTAATCGCCGCCATCGAACGTGGGACCGAAGAAGCGTATAGTGCAGGCCGCTTTTCTGAACCGTCCGTGATTAGCGACGCCATCATCCAAGCCGTTCGAGCAACCAAGCCGAAAACACGCTACGCGCGCGGCGCGCTCGGTCCCATGCTCATGCGCATCCGGCGTCTTGTCTCGGATCGTATGTTCGACCGCATAATGAGGAGCCAAGTCAGTTGACCCGTCGATTTGTTTTGGATTTCGCCTGGCCCGCGCTGCTTGCAGCGCTGGATCTGAGGGCGAGCGATCTTCTGCGTCGCGCCGGTTTGCCGGAAGGTTTGCTCAACACACCGCGGCCGACCCTGAACGCCGACGACTTCGCCGCGCTTTGGGATGCGATGACGGCGTCCATCGCAACCCCAACGCCGGGTCTGTACCTCGGCCAAGCCTTCGAGGCGGAAAGCTTCAGCCCACCCCTGTTGGCCGCGTTCTGCAGCCCAGACCTTAAAATCGCCACCGAGCGTCTCAGCCGGTTCAAGCCACTGGTTGGTCCGTTGATCCTGGAATCACACGACATGGCAGCGGGATTGGAGCTGACGTTTGACGCCGAACCGGGCGTTTTCCTCCCGCGCGAGTATATCGCGGCAGAGCTGGTGTTTCTCGTGCATCTCGCCAGGCTGGCAACAAAAACCGATATGCGGCCGATCGCGGTCGAGATGCGCGCACCACCCGATCATGAGGACTATGCCGCATTCTTCGGCCGAGACATCCGCAAAGGTCCTTTCAACCGCGTTGTGTTCTCGGCCACAGATGCGAGGCGTCCGTTCCTTTCCGCGAACCCTGCGCTGTTCCAGGTCTTCGAAAGCGACCTTCAGGCACGATTGGATGAAATGGACCAAGGCGCGAGTACCACCGAGCGCCTGCGCGCGGTTCTGACCGAAGTGTTGCCGGCTGGTCAGGCAGACGTCGGTGTCTCAGCCAAGCGTCTGGGCATGAGTTCCCGCACGCTGCAGCGCCGCCTCGGATCAGAAGGCACGAGTTTCCAGGAAGAACTCAAAACGATCCGCGAAACACTGGCCCGGGACTATCTCGCCCAAAAAGCGGTGACCAATGCGGAAATAGCCTATCTACTCGGCTACGAGGACCCCAACTCATTCTTCCGTGCCTTCCACGAGTGGACCGGAACGACCCCAGATCGCTTGCGAAAATCGGCCTAGGTCGGCTGACGCTCAGCCCAGCCTGCAAAGATTTTTTCCAGGAAGACCACCACGTAGTAGAGCACGATGCCAAGGAACGCCAAGGCGATCAGAACCGCAAACATCAACGGGTAATCCGAGTTCGTCTTCCCGCTATCAAAGAGCGCGCCCAAGCCCCGTCCATGAGGAGAAACGATCTCCATCAAGTTCGTTCCAATAAACGCCAGCGTCACCGCAACTTTCAACGCGCCAAAAAACTCGGGCAGCGTCTTTGGCAGCGCGATCTTCCAGAAAATCGTTGCCTGACTCGCCCCGAGCGACCGCAGGATATCCCGGTATTCCGGCTCCAACGTCGAAAGGCCAATCGAGACGGACACAGCAATGGGGAAGAAGGAGATCATGAAGGCGATCAGAACCGTGTTGAAGTCATGTGCGCCGACGAAAAGGAGCGCGACAATTGGCACAACTGTCGCCTTTGGAATGGCATTGAACCCGACCAGAAGCGGATAAAGCGCATCGCGCATGGTGCGAGAAAAACCCATAATCATGCCAAGCGCCACGCCGAACGCGATGGCCAGCAACAGACCGACAACGGTCCGCCAAAGCGTTTGCCACCCCATGATCAGGAACAGATTCCAGTACTTCGAATAGGCCGCTGGCAAGTCAGACGGCGACGCCATGATGTAATTCGGCCAGTCATTGATCCAAACCAACGCTTCCCAAACGCCGAGGAAGACGACCATCGCAATGAGCGGAACAGTGATCTTGCGCACCATCAGGCGGCCTCCCCGTCGGCGGGTGCACGGCCTTGCGCGATTTCAATCTGATGCCGCAGGATGTTCAATCTTTCAGCGGCTTCGGGCGTGTAGAGGTCATCAAGTGACCGTGGCCCATTTTCGGGGATTTCCATCACATATTGCGTGGTCGCAGGCCGTCCCGACAACACAATCACCTGACCCGCCAGAAAGATCGACTCCCGCAAATCATGCGTAATCAGCACTCCCGTGAAAGGTTCTTCGGCCTTCAGAGCGTGCATCGTCTGCCAAAGATCTTCGCGGGTGAACGCATCCAGCGCCCCAAAAGGCTCATCCAGAATAAGCACTTCGGGTTTGTGCACCAAAGCACGACAGAGCGAGGCGCGTTGGCGCATGCCGCCCGACAATTCAGAGGGCCGCTTGCCTTCAAACCCTTCCAGCCCGACAAGCGCCAACAACTTGCGTGCGCGATCCTCTTTGTCCCGCAAGGACAGCTTGTTGGGCACAATCTCCAAAGGCAACATGACGTTCTTCAGGATCGACCGCCATTCAAGCAAGACCGGGTTCTGAAACGCCATCCCAACCGTCGACCGCGGGCTTTTCACCTGTTCCCCATGCAACCAGACTTCTCCGGTATCCGGCTTCATCAGCCCGGCGACCAGCCGCGTCAACGTCGACTTCCCGCATCCCGAAGGTCCGACAACAGCGACAAAGCCACCTTCGGGCACCGAAACATTCAGATCGTTCAGAACCGGCAATGGCCCTGCGTCCGTTGTGTAGGCGTGCGTGACGCCCTTGATATCAATCAGTGGCCCGCTCATGGCTTTCTTCTTGGTTAAAATATCCCGGGGGAGCGCGAGGGGGCAGCGCCCCCTCGCCTCAGGCGGGCGCGTCAGCGCCCGCAATAATTCACTTCAACGAAAATCCGCCAGCGGGCAGATAGGCATCCGTGAAGTAGAGGCTTGCATCAGGCGCATTCTGAAACTCGTAAGTCTCAGCGATTTGATCCAAAGCGCGCGCCAAACGGTCTGCGTCCACGGTGCCCATGCCACCGGCCATGACAGCGTCGGTGACGACATTGGCGTCGATCGCGAGCTGCAGACGACGTGTCTCCAGCGCTGCATCCGCCGCAGGGTTCCGCTCGATCAGCGAGGCAACCGCCGCATCAGGATCACCAATCGCATCGACCCAGCCACTGGCCACAGCTGCAAGGAACCCTTTCAGCGTATCGGCATTGGCTTCAGCCCACTCGGTGTTGGCAATGATTGCGTTTCCGTAAAGCTCCAGACCGTAATCGGCCATCAGGATCGTCGAGATATCCTCTTCCGCGACGCCAAGGCGCACGAGGTTCAGATAAGACGAGAACGAGAAACCGGTGACAGCATCGACCTGACCTTCCGCCAGCATGGGCTCACGCGTTGGGAAGCCAACTGGCTCAACCTTGATGGCATCAACGTCCAGATCGTTCGCGGAGGCAAAGGCAGGGAATTGCGCCCAGGCACCGTCGGGAGGTGGAGCGCCAAGCGTCTTGCCTTCAAGATCTTTTGGAGCCTCAATGCCAAGGCTTTTGCGACCGACAATGGCGAACGGCGGCTTGTCATAGACCATCATGACCGCGGTCACAGGTGCG
>CAZMRS010000265.1:0-4306 GCA_964568435.1 uncultured Boseongicola sp.
CGCCCTCGTAGCCATTGATCGCTACACCCGAACGGGATTTCTGGCCTTTGATACCACGACCACCGGTCTTACCAGTGCCCGAGCCGGGACCACGGCCAATACGTTTACGAGATTTTGCTGCACCGGGATTGTCCCGGAGTTCATTCAGTTTCATGTCGCTTCTCCTTGCCGGATGCGGCCCCCAGCGACGGGAGCGGCCGACCACGGCATTTCTTGGTTTTTGAATCAGTGCCGAAACACTGGGCGCGTATAGGCGAAGCCGTGCGCGCTGGCAAGGTTCTTATAAAGGGGCGGAGATTAGGCTGAGAGAGTTCCTAAATGAGTACGCGGCCCGCAATCTAAGTCCGACGCCGATCAGCTGGAATTGCCTCGATATAGCGTTCCACCACATCTGACCCCAAAACACCTCGCATCACCAATTGGTCCAAAGCAAAAATCGCCAGATCGGGACTGTCCATGACGCCATCAGCGAGTATGGCCAATCGCTTTAGGGTCTCATCGCTCCAGGCACCAATCTGCGTCAGATCACGCACAAAGAACGCATCTCCATCCACCGCCTGCGAGAACTCCGCCCGCCGCAGGCGTTTGCGATACCGGTTCCGGGAAAGTGGCACATGCTTCAAACTGGCAAATCGCAGGAACCGAAACCCCTGAGCACTTAACTCTTCTTCAAGCTCACCATAGGTCGGCTCATCGCGGTAAATCGAAAACAGCCGGACTTCGGTTTGAATAACCAAGGCGTCAGCCAGTTTTTCGCGCCCATTTCGCAGGATCGCGGTTTCACTTCCTTGAACATCGATTTTCAGGAAGTCCGCAGGCAGCAGCTCGTCAAGATCATCCAATCGCCGTGTTTGCACCGACATCCGGCCGGTTTCGCTCATGCCTTTGGTGAAACCAAGAAGACGGGCACTTTCCGTGTCAGCCGGGAACACAGAACTGAACCCTGGCGCACGAGTCAGCCGCAGCGTCGCCTCACCGCCATCGCCCAAGGCGTAGGGCAGATAGGTCTCAGCGGCGGACTTCCGTTCATTCAAAGCCGCCAATGCGTCTTCCTGCGGCTCGAACCCAGCCACCTCTGCATGCCCCTGATCCAGCAGGCGCTGATAGCTGACCTCTCCCTCGATCAGCGGGTTGGCCCCAACATCAATCACTCTAATTCGCCGCTCCGGTGCAAGTGCACCGACCAGACTGTTCAACCTCAACAAGCCCGGCCTCTTGTCTCTCCGCTCATCCCCGAGCCTTCGAAGAAACTTGTTGATTTCCCGCTTCATAGGTTTGGGGGCCGCAGCCAAAACCATGCGTAGTCGATGACGAGTGTAGTTTTTCTCGCCTGTCAGAAGCCGTTCCATGATCCTCTCAAACGGCACGACCGGATGAAAGATTCTGCGTTCGGCACCATCCGCCTCCAAGGCCTCCAGAAGATGAGGCGGGTTTGTGTCGAACGTGCCAGCTTGCACTAGGTCAGGCAGAACATCTTCCAACCGCGCGTATGAGAACTGTCCCCGTTGCACCGCTCCTGCGAGGATCGCCTCATCATTCAGGCGCGCATTCGGTGCTTCCTTCAGTTGACGCATACGCAAATCGTTCATCGCGCGCGCAACCTGTTGCGTCACTCGGGTCACCGGAAAGATACAGCCCCATTCTGGATCCAGTCCGAAACGCGCCAGACCATCCGAAAACCGCCGTCGCTGCCCGGATTGTGAAAGCTGCGCGGCAATTGCGTCTGCCGGATGTGATGCAAGAGTATCGACAAATGCTTCCACAGACAGTTCCGGAATGAATACGTCAGATTCGATCAGAACGAAGGCACGTTGCTCTGGAAATCTCTCAAGCGCAGCAGCATAGCAAAGATCGCCACAGAACCAGGGCCAGTCCTCTGCAAGATTTGAGAATCCCAGTGTCGTCAGGATATCATCCGATAGCGAGACTTTCGGGAATTTACCCGTCGCGACGGGTCCACTCCTCTCATCGACAACGATCGCAACTTTGGCCCCACTGGACGCAAGACGATCTGCGAGCATCGAGGCCATCGGACCAAATGTCTTGGTTCGAACAAGAAATAGTGTTTCTTCCAAGCCGCACTCCATGTCCGCCCTTCCGTTGAAAAACCAAAGCAATCGGACCGTCAAGCACGACAGGGCACGGCGCAGGAAATACGGCGCACAAAAAAAAGCGCCCCGGTGTCTCCACCGGGGCGCTTTGGAATTCCAGCGATGCAGCGACTTAGCCGCGCTCTTCGATGATCTCGACGAGATGCGGAATCTTGTTGACCATGCCGCGCACGGAAGGTGTGTCTTCCAACTCGCGGGTCTTGTGCATTTTGTTCAGGCCCAAACCGATCAGCGTTGCACGCTGCTCTTGAGGGCGACGGATCGGGGAACCGATCTGCTTGACAACAATCGTCTTAGCCATGGGACTTAAGCCTCCTCAGCGACTTGGGCGCTCTCTGCCGGCGCGTCATCACGCTTGGGCAGAATGTCAGCGACCTTTTTTCCGCGACGCTGTGCGACCGAACGAGGCGATGCCTCTTTCTTCAAACCATCAATCGTAGCGCGGATCATGTTGTATGGGTTCGGCGAGCCGAGCGACTTGGCGACAACGTCCTGAACGCCGAGCATCTCAAAGACGGCACGCATGGGACCACCAGCAATGATACCAGTACCAGTTGGAGCTGTGCGCATAACGACCTTACCAGCGCCGTGACGGCCTTCGATGTCGTGGTGCAGCGTGCGACCTTCGCGCAGCGGCACGCGGATCATCTGGCGCTTGGCTTGCTCAGTGGCCTTACGGATCGCTTCAGGCACCTCTTTTGCTTTGCCTTTACCGAAACCGACGCGGCCTTTCTGGTCGCCAACAACGACAAGGGCTGCGAAACCGAAGTTCTTACCACCCTTGGTCGTCTTGGAGACGCGGTTGATCGCGACCAGGCGGTCAGCGAATTCTGGGGCTTCGTCACGCTCGCGACGGTTGCCTCGTTGTTGTGGTTCTCTGGCCATCTGGCCTCCTCATGTTTTCTCTGGCACCGGAGTGCCGTTGGTCCAACCCTGGTGCGCAAAAACGCCCGGGTCATCGGAAGCGGCCCTAAGGCCGCCCACGCGTTTAGATTTTCAGACCTGCGTCACGGGCAGCGTCGGCCAAAGCCTTTACTTTCCCGTGGAACAGGAAACCGCCGCGATCAAAGTATGCTTCTTCAACGCCAGCTTTCTTTGCGCGCTCAGCAATGGCCGCACCGACTTTTGCCGCTGCCTCCACGTTGTTTTTGCCGACAACGCCCAGATCTTTTTCAAGCGACGAGGCCGAAGCCAGCGTAACGCCCTGAAGATCGTCGATCAGCTGAACGCTGATGTTCTTCGACGAACGGTGAACGGAAAGACGGGCTTTGCCGACGCCGTTGACCTTGCGAAGTTTGTTCCGGACGCGCATGCGACGCTTCTGGAACAGCTCTCTTTTGGAAAGTGCCATATGTCCGGTCCTTACTTCTTCTTACCTTCCTTGCGGAAGATGTATTCGTCTTTGTACTTGATACCCTTGCCTTTGTAGGGCTCGGGCGCACGCCATTCGCGGATGTTTGCCGCGACCTGACCGACGAGTTGCTGATCAATGCCTTCGATCACAACTTCGGTGGCCTTAGGGGTCGTGACAGTCACGCCTTCTGGCACATCAAAGTTCACTTCGTGGCTGTAGCCGAGGTTCAGCTTCAGGACATTGCCCTGAGCCTGCGCACGGTAACCAACGCCGTTGATCTCAAGCTCTTTCTTAAAGCCGGCCGAAACGCCCGTTGCGAGGTTTGCAACCATCGTGCGGCTCATGCCCCACTGCTGACGCGCACGCTTGGACTTGCCGCGTGGTTCAACAGTGACGACGTTGCCGTCAACCGTGATCGAAACGTCATCAGTTGCCGTGAATTCACGGGTGCCTTTCGGACCCTTCACAGTCACCGTCTGACCGGACACGGAAGCTTCAACACCCGAAGGCAGCTCAACCGGTTTTTTCCCAATTCGAGACATCTACATTCCCTCCTTAGAAGACCGTGCAGAGCACTTCGCCGCCAACATTGGCCGAGCGTGCTGCTTGATCCGACATCACGCCTTTTGGCGTAGAGACGATGGAAACGCCGAGGCCCTGACGAACCTGCGGGATATCCTTGACGCCCATGTACACGCGACGACCTGGGGTCGACACACGCTTGAGCTCGCGGATTACCGGCGTGCCTTCGTAGTACTTCAGGCTGATCTCGATCGCCGGGTGGCCATCTTTACCGGTCGTTTCTTCAAACCCACGGATGTAACCTTCATCCGCAAGTACT
>CAZMRS010000266.1:0-4284 GCA_964568435.1 uncultured Boseongicola sp.
CCAGAAATATCCCCGCCGGAGGCACCCGCCCGCCGCCATCAGGTGCAGGGGTTTCACGGCTGGGCGCGGTAGGGTGGGTCCTGACCCACCATCCCCCTTGTGGGCCCCATCTGGCGCTGTCTATTCCGCCGGGATGGCGGCGCTGCGGCGTTCCTTCGGGAAGGGGACCAGCCGTCCCGCCTCTTCGTCCCAGAGCTTCAGGCTGAAGCTGCGCAGCGCTTCGGGCCATTCGATCGTTTGCAGGTCGAAGACCTTGCGCGCGTCCCTGTGGCAGCGCCGGAGCCTGTAGGAGGGGATGCGCGGGTTGTCGTGGTGCAGGTCGTGGTAGGCGATATTGCCGGTGGCCAGATCGAACCACCATCCGAGGTCGAGCGCCGAGGAGCCCTGGATCACCGCCTCTTTCAGCCGGTGCCGGGGCTTGCGATCCCAGTATGTGTCTTCGAAATTGTGTTGCAGATAGACGAGGAACACGCCCACGCAGGCCGCCACGAAGACCGTCGCCCCATAGACGATGAGCCCAGTCGGCCCGGCAATCGCCCAGATCAGCCCGATCCAGGCCGCCAGCGCGAGGTTCTGCCCCATGACGCCCCTCACGCCCACGGTGAGAGTGGATTTCGGCCAGCGGTAGCGCAGCACATAGGTGAAGATCCCGCCCACCGGGATCAGAAAGAGCGGATTGCGGTAGATGCGGTACCAGAGCCGCTCCCAGACCCCGGCCGCCTCCCATTCCGCCAGCGTCATCGTGTGTATCTCGCCCGAGCGCCGGTGATCGAGGTCGCCCACATGCGCGTGATGCACGTTATGATTGTATTGCATGGCCCGGTAGGGCGTCAAAGTGAAGGTCGAGAGCCCATAGCCCGCCCAATCGTTCATCCACCGTTCGGAAAAGAGCGAGGCGTGCCCGCAATCGTGCTGGAGCACATAGAGCCGGACGCCCGAGAGCGCGTTGATCACGACGAGCGGCACGACCCAGGGGCTTGCGGCGAGCGCGATGGCTCCGACAAGCGTCCCGAAATAGACGGCAAAGGTGCCGAAATAGCTCAGGCTCGCCAGCCGGTCGTCCTTTGCCACATAGGCTGACGTGAATTCTCGGATCGTCATCGGGCCCCCCCCGTTTCCAAACCTGTCACGATTATGTGTGCTGTTCCGGTGGGATCTCAAGCCCCTGCGCGCCGATCCGCGACGCCTTGCCGATCGCGGGCAGGAACTGAAGCGGGTAACGGGAATCGAACCCGTAACCTAAGCTTGGGAAGCTTAACCGCTATTGATAGTTTGCCGCCTTAAATCAAGCGGTTGGTGGGTGTGCTTGCTTCGTTTTGTAGGCAGTTTGTAGGCGAAAAAGTAGTTGCCTACAAATTGGAGCGGGTGAAGGGAATTGAACCCTCGTCGTTAGCTTGGGAAGCTACTGCTCTACCATTGAGCTACACCCGCAACAGCCTTCTGACTACCGTTTCGGGGTGGAGGCTTCAAGCTGAAATTGCTTCGCCATGACCCGCCTAAACCGCAAAGTACGTCAAGCTTCTAGGTGGCTACGATCACCCGACAGAAAGCGGTTTAGGAAGTCTTCCGCCTCGGACGCGACTTGCTCTTCCATTTCGTTTGCTTGCGCACGCAAATTGGCGGCTTCCTCCATCGCATCGGCAATAGCGTCTTCGATCTTTGCGTCGAAACGTGGCACCGTCAGGTTCTTGATGTCTTCTGGACCGATTTCGGGGACACTACTGCCAAAGGCACCTTTCAAGATGCGTGGGCGGCCTAGGGTCGGATGGCCAAGAACAGCCAGCAAATAGCCGATGCGAATGGAAGGCTTCTTCTTGGGCACCACCCGCAGGATATGGTTCGTGAGAACTTTGCTCTCGTGCCACTCTGTGGCGAGGACCACGCTGCCAACGATCCCGTGTAGCTGACCCGAACAGGGGATTAGCAGCGTCCCGGCATCGACGACATAGCCTGCCTTCTTCTCACCTTTAAGGGAGAGGACTCGCTTACTAATGTCAGGCGCAACTTCCAAAATCTGAGCGCTATCAAGATAAGGAGTGCCCTCGTCGCCATAGACGTGTTTGAAGCGCCCCGGTACAAAAACCCGCTCAACGAGGTCATCGACACACTCAGTTCTTGCGGCTCTTGACTGTATTGCCGATTCCGCAGCTCGAGCATGGGGATTGTGGAAATTGCCTTCTAAGCGCCGTCCCTTACCAAACATCGCACTCGCGCGCGTCGTAAAGCCGCTATCTGTGCACCCCGAGTTGGCTGGTTCACCAACCACGCGAAGCAAATTACCTTCAGCTTCCAACACCAGGCGATGTGCGCGATCTCGGGCGCTCAGGATCGCAGCTACACGGTCATTGAAGGGTTCTCTCAACGCTTGTTGAAGTTTGATTATCGGTAGCGCTTCGAGGTGATGGGTTTCGAGATGTTTGATGATATGTCCGTATTGAGCCGCCTTCATCATCGCGCGGGCCGTTGGCGCTCTCAAGTAGGCGTAAATCCATCCCCACCAAGAGGCTTCTTTAGCATTCACCCTAAGAAGGTCGTCAGAGATGATATGGCCCGAATGAGCATTGGTTGCGATAGTCGCGCGGCCCACCGTTCCTGATCTTGTCATAAGGATTTGTCCGCCCTTTACTTCCAGAGCAGCAGGGTCGGAAATTTTATCGACAGACAGGAATCTGCGGGAGGCGGGACGCACGTCAAAGACCTGAGTAGCCGACAAGTATGGTCTTCCATCATCGGGCGAGACCAAAGTGCCCTTTAGGCGTGTTGGCTGCCAAATTCGAGAAAACTGTTCGAGTTTTGCCCAGCATTCGGGTTTGGACTCCAAAGCCACTCGAGTGCCATAGCCTCGCGCAAGGAAATTCTCTGCCTCCATGCGGCGCCCACCAACAAAGAGCAGTGACGCCTTAAGGGAGGACGATTTGACCTCGTGCCAAGGCCAATCCGTCTTTGTTTCGCGAGGCGGAGTTAGTCTTGCTCGTAGAGCCATGACCGGAATGCCTGTGCTATTTGAAGGGTGTTGTCGTCGATGACTTTGCGCTGCGTGCGCTGCTTTTTGTAGACGGGCTTGCCGTCCTCATACTCCTTAAGCGTTTCCTCGACTTCTTCGACGATCTCGTTGCCCTTACGGTCGCGAACATAGGTGACGTTGCCGCGTTTGTCGTGGCCGATGTGGTTCGCCACGGCCATGAAGACCTCGTAATCATTCAGGCGACCCGCTGCCGTCTCGACAGCAATCTGCTCGTCCGTCTTGCGTTCGAGGACGAGCACGCTCGTCTGCACGCTGACGTGCGGCTGGAAGGTGTCGGGGTGTAGGTCGATGCTGGCGAGCACGCGCGTGTTCTGTAAAATCCATTCGCGCACATAGCCAAGGCCCGGCGATCCGAGGATACCGTCAGGCAGAACGATGGCGCAGCGACCCGAGCCGGGTTTCAGCAGTTTGATGCACCACTCGATGAACAGGATTTCGGGCGGCTGCGATTTCTGAACGGCGTCAGTTTTGGTCCACTTGTCGGTGTCGGCATCATAGGACTAAGTATGCCCGAGGTCGTATGCCTCCAAGATCGACGGTTCGTCGATGGGGATTTTCGAGCCGAAAGGCGGGTTAGTGAATAGAAGATCGACTTGACCCATTATCTGCCGATCCCGAAGGTTGTCTTCCCATGTGGCAGGAGCCTTGAGGGAGTTCGACTGATACAGACCGCCCGCACCGTCATTGTTCATGACCATGTTCATCTTGGACGCTTTAGCGAGGTTCGGGTTCAGGTCCATGCCGATGATGTAGTTCTGCGCGAAGCGGCTCACGCGCTGACGGATTGCTGTTTCCGCCCGCTCAACGTCGCCCCACTTGCTGATTTCGGCAGACCTGATCTTTTCGATCACGTAGTTCATGGCCGTGATCAGAAAGCCCCCAGTGCCACACGCTGGATCGAGGATCATTTGCCGCTCGCCGGGATCGAGCATCGCGACGGCCATTTGGCAGATATTGCGAGGGGTGAAGAATTCCCCGCGATCCCCGCGCAGGTTTGAGCCGACGATTTCCTCGTAGGCGCGGCCTTTCACGTCGATGTCACTTTCGAGCAGCGAATACATCTGCAACTGGCTGACGATATAGGCGCGAACGCCGTCATTAAGTTCGACGACCTCGTTTTCCCGAAAGATCGTATGATACTCGGCTTTCACCTCGTCAAATAGGCGGGCGATACGGGCCTTGACCTTAAGTTGCCCATTCAGGCTGTGAATCGGCATGCAAAATTGACCCACTTTGGTGGGTTATGAGCGAGTAAAATT
>CAZMRS010000267.1:0-4280 GCA_964568435.1 uncultured Boseongicola sp.
ATGAAACCGGCACTGAGCATGGGTTTGAACACCTTTGCCGCGCCTTCTTCGGCGAATTGCATCAGAGCCTTTTCAAGGTGCTTGGCCTTCATGGGATCGCCTGCGCGCACATTCTGCAAAAGCTCCGGCGCAAAAGAAGGAATGCCCGTGACTTTGATCGTTTCGCCCTCGGTCAGCGTGTCGCCGATCCGAAGTTGGCCGTGGTTCGGTATGCCGATGATGTCACCGGCCCAGGCTTCTTCCGCCAACTCGCGGTCAGACGCGAGGAAAAGCACGGGGTTCGAGATCGCCATTGGTTTTTTCGAGCGCACATGGGTCAATTTCATGCCGCGTTGAAAATGTCCCGAAGCAAGCCGCACGAAGGCCACGCGGTCGCGGTGCTTTGGGTCCATGTTGGCCTGAACCTTGAAAACAAATCCAGCGACTTTGGTTTCGTCGGGGCTTACTTGACGCGGGGAGGCCGATTGCGGCTGTGGTTCCGGTCCGTAATTCGCGATACCGTCCATCAATTCCTTCACGCCAAACGAATTAATGGCAGAGCCGAACCAAATTGGCGTCAGCGTGCCGTCGAGAAACGCCTGGTGGTCGAAGGCGGGCAGCAACTCGCGTGCCATCTCAACCTCTTCGCGAAGTTGCTCCAAGAGGTCAGCGGGTACGTGTTCTGCAAGCTTAGGGTCGTCCAAACCATCAATCTTGATCGATTCCGCGCGTTTGTTGCGGTCGCCGCGCTCCATCAATTCAAGCCGGTCGTTCAGCATATCGTAAGAGCCGATGAAATCGCGACCAACACCAATAGGCCAGGATGCCGGTGTTACGTCGATCGCTAAGTTTTCCTGGATCTCGTCGATGATCTCGAACGTTTCCCGGCTCTCCCTGTCCATCTTGTTACAGAACGTCAGGATCGGCAGATCGCGCAATCGGCAGACTTCGAACAGCTTCTGCGTTTGGCTTTCCACGCCCTTGGCACCGTCGATCACCATGATGGCCGCGTCGACTGCGGTTAACGTGCGATAGGTGTCCTCAGAAAAGTCGCTGTGGCCGGGCGTATCAACAAGGTTGAAGCGGTAGTTGTCAAAATCGAACGACATTGCCGATGCCGACACCGAAATTCCGCGATCCTTTTCCATCTGCATAAAATCAGACCGCGTGCGTCGCGCTTCGCCTTTCGCGCGAACCTGTCCGGCCATCTGAATGGCACCACCGTAGAGGAGGAATTTCTCCGTCAACGTGGTCTTGCCCGCATCCGGGTGCGAGATAATGGCGAACGTCCGCCGCCGTGCAATCTCAGGCGGAAGGGGGCTCTGGTTTGAAGCGCGATCCAACATAAGCGCGGATATAGCCAGCGCCGCGCGGTCGTGCAACGAGGAGTCGCCGCGCAGTTGACGATTGGGGGTCAGCTATGAGATGTTGAGAACATAACAAGAACATTTTTCAGTGAGCAGCAGATTTTGGAGGACGCCATGACAACAGAAGAAATTGCAAAGACACTTTGTGACCATTGCCGCAACGGCACAGAGGCCGAAGGGTTGGACACCCTTTACGCGAAAGACGCCGTTTCGGTGGAACCTATGTCGCCGGAAGGGATGGACCCTGTCAGCAATGGCGTCGACGCGATCAAGGGCAAACATGATTGGTGGAATGCCAACATGGAAGTGCATTCATTCGAGCTCGAAGGGCCCTTTGTGAATGGTGACGCATTCACCGTGATTTTCGAGGTCGACTCGACAGACAAATCGTCCGGCCAACGGTGGAAAGCTAAGGAAGTTGGGCTCTACGAAGTGGCCGACGGCAAGATCGTGAAAGAAAGCTTCTTCATGATGCCGATGGGTTAGGGGAATCGGATAGATCGCGGACAATTTCGGGCCAATTGCCGGATTGTCCGCGGATTTTCGGTCAAACCAGCAAAAAGCCGTGCGTTTTGCGGGAAGTAGCGTTTCCCACTTGATCCCAAGATCGATGCCCTGTCCTATGGCACCGGGTATTTTTTGGGGGAGTCTCGTAAGATGACTATTCGTATTGCAGTGTCCGCAGTGGCACTTCTCGGGCTGGCTGCATGTGGCGGCGGTGGTGGTACTTTGGGCGGAAGTGGTGCGCCCGCTCTTATTGCTGAATTTGAGGCTTTAGAAGATGCGACACCTGCCAGCACGTTTGGAACCGGTGTGGGGTTAGTGACGTATACTGGCGCAATGCTAGTTGCAAATGATCTTAATCCAGCATCTGCAACTACGTCGGATGAGGGATATTTGGGCACCGCGACGATGAGCATGGACTTCACAAATGGCGAATTCCGTGGAAAGGCAGATGGGTTTTATTTAGTGTCAATCGGCACATCAACCGGCAACCCGGACGGTTTTTTGACGAGAGTCAATGCGGACGGCTCTGTAGACTCTGTTGACGTTGAATTCACTGATCTGAGCGTAGTTGGCGACGCGTTTACTCCGGTCTTTGGTGGCTCAATAAATGGTGATGATCTGGACGGCGAGGGATTAGGCAGGTTCAGAGACGTCGACGGGTCATTTGTAACAATCGTTGAAACAAATGGGGCAGACGGCTTCACACTTAATGGACTAGCTGCAGACGTCGAGATCTTTGCGGATCAAGACTAAACCCCTTTGAAACCCCGACCCTGGGTGCTACCTCCCCTGTGAAGACCACAGGGGAGGCTTAATTTATGGATCTTGGGATTTCCGGAAAACGTGCACTTGTCTGCGCATCGTCCAAAGGGCTTGGTCGCGGCTGCGCGGAAGCGCTTGCGGCCGCTGGTGTTGATCTGGTGATGAACGCACGCGGCGCTGAAGCATTGGAAGCCACCGCAGAGCATATTCGCAAAACACACGGCGTTTCCGTCACGACGGTCGCCACCGACGTCACGACTCCTGAAGGACAGGCCGAGGTCATCGAGGCCGCGGGCGATATTGATATCCTTGTCACGAACGCGGGCGGCCCGCCTCCCGGCATGTGGACCGATTGGGACCGCGACGACTTTATCAACGCGCTGGACGCCAACATGCTGACGCCGATCGCGCTGATTAAGGCGTTTGTTCCGGGTATGATGGAACGTGGCTGGGGACGTGTCGTGAATATCACCTCACAATCCGTGAAGGCCCCTTTGCCGATCCTTGGGCTGTCAAATTCGGCCCGCGCCGGCCTTACAGGCTATGTCGCAGGGACGTCGCGACAGGTCGCAGCCAAGGGCGTGACGATCAACAACCTCCTGCCCGGTATCCACGCCACCGACCGCGCCGTCTCGCTGGATACAGGTGTGTCGAATGCACAAGGCATCTCCATGGAGCAGGCTCGTGCCAACCGCGAAGCAACGATCCCAGCCCGGCGCTATGGAACTGCCGAAGAATTCGGCGCGACCTGCGCGTTCCTGTGTTCACAACACGCGGGCTTCATCGTCGGTCAGAACCTGCTCTTGGACGGTGGCGGAACGAACTTTACAATCTGATCTTCGATCTGGGCCAAAGCCGACCCGCAAACACAGGTCCTCACAAGCCCGTCAGATCTCTGCATTAATCCGCTTCGGAGCTTTTCCGGAGCGGATTTTTTCTGGTAGCGAGCGGTGAATGACTTCATCAGGCAGACTCCCATGATCGCTTTCTGGACCATCTCTCTTTTCATCGTGCTTGTGGCGATAAGCCTTGCAGCAGCGCCCCGGCGCGCGTCCGTGGACGGATTCTTTTCTGGGGCAGGTGCCTCGGGAAGTGCGCCAGGGCTCTGGACGCTTGTCCTAAGCCAGGTCACGACTTGGATTTTTGCGCGGTCACTGATGAACGCGGCGATCCTGGGCTACTACTACGGCATCGCGGGCACCTTGGCTTATGCGGGATACTATGCATCTTTTCTGACGGGTGGCTTCATAGTCGCGCGAATTCGTGCGAATGGCGGTCGATCCGTTCAGGAGCATTTGGCTCAGAACTTCGGCCGCGCAGGAACCGGAACCTATAACGCCGTCATAGCCTTGCGTTTGCTGTCGGAAGTCTTCTCCAACCTCCTTGTCGTTGGCCTCATCTTCGCAGCACTTCTTCCTGAAAATGCCAATGCGGCCACCATTGCGATCCTGGCGGTGGCTGCGCTGGGGCTGGCGTATTCGGCTTGGGGAGGTCTTTCCGCGGCTCTGAGGACGGATGTCGCGCAAATGCTTTTGTTCCTCGTCGTGTTTGGTATCGCGCTAGTTGCACTTGTCACGTCACCCACGTTTTCGCTGACGGCTGTCCTGACCGCACCCGGTACCGCGGGCCCGACAAATGGCTGGATCCTGCTGGCCGTCGCGGCGT
>CAZMRS010000268.1:0-4265 GCA_964568435.1 uncultured Boseongicola sp.
GCCAATGCGTCGATGATTTTCCTTGGTTTGGCACGAACCTCGGGATCGAGAAAGAGTAGAGCAAGGAGAAGCGCAACGGCCCACCAACCGGCCGCGCCCGCGGCGCCTGCGGAGTTCTGAATCGTCTGCAGTATCCAGCTAAGTTCGGACACCTGGCAGCCAGTCTCGGTAAAGACGCGCTCTGCCCCAAGAAGACCGCCCAACAGTCCACAACCGATGGCATCCTTGGGGGTCAGAAGCAGCATCAGGATCAACAGAATTGGTCCGAAGATCATTATGAGGTTCAGGTAGTCCTGCCGAGAAAACGTCATTTCATCAGTAAGTTCTCCAATCGCAGAAATCCCTTGTTTGCGAGATTGGAAAACCGCCGACAGAAACAGACAGAAGAAATAGGCGACCGCAGGGATGATAGCGGCGACAATCACACTGGAGTATGGGATCGCGGTAAGCGAGGCGAGCACGAAAGCCGCGACTCCCATGACAGGCGGCATGATTGATCCGCCAGAGGAAGCTGCTGCCTCTACTCCGCCTGCAAAGACTTTGCTGAAACCGCGCTTCAACATCATTGGGATGGTCAGCACGCCCGTTGAAAGAACGTTGACGATTGGGCCGCCGGAAATCGTGCCAAACATGGCAGACGAGACAATTGCAGCATGCGCTGGACCACCACGCAAATGCCGGGTCCACCTGAAAGCCAGCTTAATCAGCGACCGGCCTCCGGCAGAGCTGCCAAAAAGCGCGCCAAGGACCAGGTATGGAAAGATCGTATTCAGGACGATGTCCATGAACCGTCCAAGAAGACCGGAAGAGTTGTTCACAAGGATGTCGTGCACGCGCGGCCGACCGTCTGAGAGCATCCTTGGCTCACCGGCCAACTTGGTCACGAAGTACTTATTGATGTCGTCAACACCGTAGAAATACCAAACCAGAACAGTGAGGATCGTGTAGGCCGAAATCAGGATCGCAACGAGGACAAGCGGCAAGCCCCAAACCCGCACATTGTAAGCCAGGAACACCACAATCGCGAGACCAACGATTAACACTAGCCAGCCGCCGGTGGTGTTTACGCATTGAGGGTCTTCAACAGTGGACGGGGCCGGTAGACCGAGCGTGGCGTTGAATTCGGCCGCAGCCTTCATGCTTTCCGCGATCAAACGGGCACGCTCGCCTGTGATCCGATCAACCAGGCATATCGACTCTATTTCGATCAGATAAGTCAGCGAAACGGTCAAGGCCATCGCGACAAACGCAATGTCGAGCGCCATTCCGAAGGCTGCCCACGCTGGAGATCGGTCTCTCCAGTGCCGCCAGACAGAATGTTTGAGCGCCACGATCAGCATCATCAGCGCAAAGAAGATCGGGTAAAACCATTCGAACGGAAAACGGCGGAACTGTGCTCCCTCGCTCCCTAATACGCTGGCCGCCCACGCGTCGTAACCTGGGATGCCAGGTGTCGCGTTCGCCAACCCGATCAGGACCATGCCAACCGACAGGACGTAAAGCAGCTTCAAAGCGAAGGAGCGCTTTTCAACGTCGACGGGTTGGTCGATCATCGCCTTGTCCACTTTCGTGAGTTTGGCCGGGGCGACGTCCGCCCCGACCTAAGTGCTGTTGGACCTATTTCGCGCAGTCAGGCAGTGCGTATCCGGCTTCTTCCCAAGCGGCGACCGCACCTGGGTGATACTTGATCGGATTTGGGCCACACATGTCGGTCAGCTCCGGATCGGTCTCCCCGTGCCAAACCGTCGACATGAACGGAGCCTTGGCGTGATAGATCGTTTCGATATTTTCGATGAAGGCCGCCGTCAGAGACTTAGCAAGGTCGAAGTCCATGTTAACATTGACGATATCGCCGCCAACGGTCCCTGGACTACGGTAAGTATCGTCTTCTGACACAACCGTGACGCCCCCCGTGTATCCCATTTCTGAGACCGGTATCGAGAACGCCACCGTGCCTGGAATTCCGGCAACCCGCTGGAAATCTTCGCCTTCAAAAACATCCTTCGGCATCGAAAAGATCGTCATGTCGCCGGAGGATAGCGCGGCGGTAACGCGTGGATCCGGGAAATCGAGTGGCACAACGAATGCGTCTGCCGAGCCATCTTGAATTGTGGACTGCATCTGCCCCCAATTCACTTGAATCCCGGTGTAGTCCGAGCCGTCTTCAAGCCCAGTGACCGTCTGTACAAGGAGTCTCGCGTTTGTGAGCGCAGCTCCGCGAGGTGGGCCGTTCAAAAGTGTTTTGCCTTCGAGCCCGTTCCATCCATCTATATTTGCGCTGTCGTACGCAAAAAGCCCCTGTGCTGAAATCCGATAGGTATAAAGGACAGCAAGATTGCTGGCGAGTTCGGCACCGGTGTCTGCGCCAAGGCTGGCGTAGGGTCCGACACCTCGCGATAGCAGGAACGGAAGAATAAACGGAGCCGCAGCGATATCTGATTTGCCTTCTGCGACGTTTTGAACTGAGTTGGTAAGCGTCTGTCCCGAAGTTACCTGAATGTCAGCGATGCCATTTTTTGCCGCGGCTTCTGACAATGAAATAATCGAGATACCCGGCGCGGTGTTGGGACTAGAGGTCTCTGCGGTCAAAATGGTTTGTGCCTGTGCGGTTGTCGCCAATGCGACGGCAAGACCCAGCCCTGCTGCAAACTTTTTCGGCATTTTTTATCCTCCCAGATATCTTTTGGCCTTTGACAAAATCTCCCATTCGGCTAATTCCTAACCAAACGGGGAAGAAATGTCGATATTTTTCCTCTTGTTGACGAAATAGCTAGATTACTGGAGGTTTCAATGCCCGAACTAAAACTGTTTGTCGCTCCAAATAGCTGCGCACGTGTTCCGACGATTGCTTTGGAAGAGATCGGTGTGCCATTCGACACGCAACTGGTTCGAACGCTCGCGGGGGAACAGAACACTCCTGAATTCCTTGCCGTGAACCCGAAGGGCAAGGTTCCAACTCTTATGATTGACGGTCATCCCCTGACGGAAAACGTCGCCATCCTCACTTGGTTGAACGACACGTATCCTGAAGCAAATCTTATGCCAAAGACGACTGACAGCTTCGAAAAGATCTTGCAGATCTCGGACCTCTCGTTCTTTTCGGCGACGGTTCACCCAAATGTCACGCGCATCTCAATGCCAATGAAACTCATGGCGGACAAAGAGCTGGCGATAAGAACCGTCCGCCCATTCGCAATGAAAGACATGCACAAAATCATGAAGATGATTGAGGCTCGTCTTGAGAACGGTCCCTGGTGGTACGGTGACACATGGTCAGCCGTGGATGGCTACCTGTATTGGGTCTGCAGCAGAGTAATGAGCGGCGGCTTTCCGTTGAATGAATATGCTAACCTTTCACGGCACTTTGATATGAGCAACGAACGGCCCGCCGTTCAACGTGCGATGGCGCGCGAGGCGGTGAACATCGAAATACTCAAGTCTGAAGGGCTGATAAAAGCTCCCGCGTAGGCGTAAGAGCTTAAAGAATTGCAGAGGTTCGGAGCTGATGAATGTACTTTGGATTATGGCGGATCAGCTTAGGTGGGACTACCTAAGTTGCTACGGTGCCGAACATATCGAAACGCCGAACCTTGATCGCCTGGCTGCGCACGGCGTCCGGTTTGACCGGGCCTATGTACAGTCTCCAATCTGCGGGCCGAGCCGCATGAGCTTTTACACTGGTCGATACGTCCGCTCACATGGCGCCACGTGGAATGGGTTCCCTCTTCGCGTTGGTGAACCGACACTAGGGGATCACCTACGTGAAATTGGTGTAACCAGTACACTGGTCGGCAAGACGCACATGCGCGCCGATGAAGAGGGCATGAAACGGCTTGGGATTGAGCCTGAAAGCACGATTGGCGCGCTCGTCAGTGAATGCGGGTTCGAAGTCTTTGTGCGGGATGATGGAACAAATGCGGCCACTGACATCAAAAGGCATGCCGAAGACTACGAAGAATACCTGAGATCACATGGCATGGGTGGCGAGACGCCGTGGGAGGAATGGGCGAACACCGCAATCGGACCGGATGGCAAAAAGAAGTCCGGCTGGCTCTTAGAGACAGCACCATTGCCAGCGCGCGTTCCAAAGGAGCACTCTGAAACGGCGTGGCTCACCACGCGCGGCATCGAGTTCATGGAATCTCAGGGCGACGAGCCCTGGCTTTGCCACCTGAGTTATATCAAGCCGCATTGGCCCTATCTTGCGCCAGCGCCATACAACGACATGTATTCCGCCGACGATCTGCCACCCGTCAATCGACGCG
>CAZMRS010000269.1:0-4264 GCA_964568435.1 uncultured Boseongicola sp.
GTTCTCTCTTGAGACATAGCCGAGAAAGTGCCCGCCCTTGTCAGTAATGGCGACGGAGGGGACCTCCGGGCGCTGCAGGTGTTCCATGGTGGTCTCAAGCGGGTCATCCAGCTTCACAGACGGAACGTCTTTTAGCATTGCCGAGGTTACTGGTGCGGTCATCCGATCGGTTCGGGCAGCTTCAACGATCGCCGCTTTAGTCAAGAAGCCAACCATTCTGCCGTCTGCGTCAACAACTGGAAATTCGCTTTGCGTCGTGCGAAGCAAGGCCGTTGCAGCGGTATTGAGCTGCGCGTCGGGCGCAAGTGTCTCGTAGGCGGTAATCATTGCATCCCGCGCCTGATAGCCGCGTGCGAGGTCATGGAGTTGTACGTGCGAACTTTCGGCAGTTGCGGCCAGAAATACGAACACTGCGATGAGCACTAAGAGTGGATTTCCTGACGTTAGACCGAGGTACCCGAACAGAAAGGCAATGAACTGCCCGGCAGACGCGGCAATTTGCGTAGCCCGAACCCGGCCCAATTGGATCGCGAGAAGGGCGCGCAGCACCCGGCCGCCGTCCATCGGGAACGCGGGGATCATGTTGAAGACGGCAAGGAACAGGTTTACGGCCGCAAGTCGTTCCCAAAACCCCACACCGGCATCGTCGATTTCCGCAAGCGTCGCGAGGTGCCCATCGACGCCAAGAACCACTGTCAGAACGGCCCAGATCGCGACATTAACGGCGGGCCCCGCCAAAGCTACCGCGATTTCTTGTCTTGGATCCTGTGGGATTTTCTCAAGTCGCGCCATTCCGCCGATCGGAAGAAGCGTGATATCTGGCGTCCTCACGCCGTATCTCCGCGCCGCGAGAGCGTGCCCATACTCATGGGCAACGACGCACCCGAAGAGCGAAAGAATGAAGATGACACTAATGAGCGCTGCTGAGGGCCCATCCGACAACCATGCCGCCGTCCCGATCCACGCCAGCAAAAGGAAGAATGTCGCATGGACGCGCAGTTCAGAACCAAAGAGGCGACCTATAGAGAAGGACCAAGACATGTCGGCTCGCTGCTTTGCCTAAACTAAAGCGGGATGTCGTCGTAGTTCCGCTTATGACCAGTTTGCGCGTCTTCTACGATGTCCTCTGACGCTTTGAGCATCATTTGCATATATCGCGTCGTCTCGGCGGTGTATTGGCACACGGCATCGGTGAAGAACTCTGTTTGCAACTCGAGAAGTGCTGCAGGGCTGTCGCAAGCAAGCATCCTCTTCTGAAGTTCAATGTCGCGCTGTAGGCGGGCGGTCACAAACCGAGCGCTTTCAGCCATCAAATCAGCCCATGCCTTAGCTGCCATCGGATTGATCGCAAACGCTGTTGCCGCGGCAGGTGGCACCTCGAAGCTCGGCTCCGTCGACTTCTTTTTTGATTTTGTCATTTTCTGGCTCCTTTGTTGTTTGGCCAAGACTGGGATCCACCACGCGCCATTTCCGGGTGATCGGCCACAAATTGCCGGGGAACCGCGAAAAGATCGCGTGCATGCGATAAATTATCTTCGTGCAACGCACGGCGTATGTCGTCGCAGATCATCTCATGTGCTGTCTGCGGCCAATGAGGGATCCGCATGAGGCAGTGACCAAGAAGCGTTGCGTCGAAGGTGTTCAGGTGTTCGTGCTCTGCCAGCCCTGTGATTTCACTGCGCGTAAGCGCTGACATGTCAACTAAGTCTTCCAGAGTGATCATTGCTCAAGGACCTCCCCACAATTGAAAGGTAGCAGGAAGCGGCGCAATGCGCATTGATGTGTCTCAACAGTTCACTTTAGACACGGACGGGCGCCCTGCAATTTTTGAAATGATCAATTTGCAAGCTGGACGCTCGCGTGCGTTGCGAAAATTCGCTCAAGACTAAATCGCCATCCGTTGCCGTTTGACCAAACCAATCGACTTGACGATCTCAGGGACGATGATGAGTGGCAGCGCGAGCAACACGATCAGGCTCCATTGCTCCACCCCAAGCGGTACGGTTTTGAGAAGCGTTTGCAAGGGCGCCCAGTAAACCGCCGAGACTTGCAGCCCCAAGCTGAGCGTGAATGCGGCGAAAAGAACAGGGTTTGAAAACCAGCCAATCGACCATGTTGGTCGGGTCAGTGATCGGAACGCGAAGACGCTTGCTTTTTCAAAGACCACCATTCCCGTAAATGCTGCGGTTCTCGCGAGATCCGTTCCCAGCGGTAGAAGAGAGTAGAATACGAAAAGACTCGTGGCTCCGGTATACATACCGAAGAGCGCAATCAAACCGATGCCACGTCGGCCAAGTATGGGCTCGTTTTTCGGTCGTGGAGGCTCTGACATCTGGTCGCTTTCAGCCTTCTCCAGCCCAAGAGCCACGGCTGTAAGCCCGTCTGTAATCAGGTTCATCCACAATATTTGAGTGGCGAGGAAAACCAGAGGCCCACCAAGCGCGAGGTTTGCGAAAATCGCGATAGCTTCGCCCGCGTTAGAACAAAGGAGGTACCGTACAAACTTTCTGACGTTGTCGAACTGGCGCCGTCCTTCTGCAATGGCGCCGACGATCGTGGCGAAATTGTCGTCAAGAAGCACAAGGTCAGAGGCGTTCTTGGACACGTCTGTTCCGCGTTGCCCCATCGAGACCCCTATATCGGCTTGCTTGAGCGCGGGTGCATCGTTGACCCCATCGCCCGTCATGGCGACGATTTGACCGTGAGATTGAAGCGCTTTGACGATGCGAAGCTTATGCTCCGGGCGGGTTCTGGCAAAAAGCACGTCGTCCTTGAGTCGATCGGCCAACTCTTCATCGCTCAAAGTGTCGACGTCGTCACCCGACATTGACGGTGGTGATCCAAGTCCAACCTGCTCGGCGATCGCACTTGCTGTGATCGCACCGTCGCCCGTCACCATGATGACTCGGATACCGGCACGGTTCGCCAACTCAATCGCCCCACGGACTTCAGGGCGGGGTGGGTCGATCAGACCGACCAAGCCGACGAAAGTCAGATCGCACTCCGATACATCTTCGGAGGTCTCTTGGTCCCGTAGCGCTATCGCTATGACGCGTTGACCAGCGGACGCCATCTGATGGTAAGCGGAGAGAATTCCCTCGCGCTTCGCATCGTCCAATGGCTCGGGACCATCTTCGGTCAGGGCACTCTCACAAAGCTCAATTATGGTTTCGGGTGCGCCTTTTGCGTGTAGGCGGAAGCTTTGGCCGCGCCGTGCCAGTACACTCATTCGCTTTCGCTCGCTAGAGAAAGGGATCTCAGCAACTCGATCGTTATCATTCGGGAGCGGTGACCATCCTTTATAAGCCAAGGTGACCAATGATCCTTCTGTTGGCGCACCGATCATTTGCCAACCCGTCCCATCGTTCGAAAGACTAGCGTGCGTGCAAACAAGCGCCGATTCCAGCAGCTGCGCTAAAACACCGTCATCAGCGGCGCGAACTCTTGTCCTATCGCGCTCGATGTGTCCCGCGGGATCATATCCGGTACCGGTCGCGGAATAGGTGGCCGACAGGGTTCGGACCTCCGTCGCCGTCATCTGGTTCTCGGTCAATGTCCCAGTCTTGTCCGTCGCAATCACGGAAGCCGCACCAAGGGTTTCAACGGCTTGAAGACGCCGCGCCAACGCATTCCGTCGCGCCATCGCAGAAGCACCGAGCGCTAGGGTAATCGTAACAACAGCAGGCAGTCCCTCAGGCACGATGGCAACGGCAAGTCATGAACATCTCGAACATTGGGCGTCCCACCAGGATCCCGACGAGAAAGATAGCGATTGCAATCAGGATCGAGGCCAAACCCAATTGCCGCGCAAGCTGATTGAGACGAATTTCCAAGTTGGTTTTTTGTACGTCAACCGAGCTCGTTAGCGCCGCAATGCCGCCGAAGCGGGTATTCGAGCCGATCTCGGTCACGATCCCTTCAGTCCTTCCCGAAACCAGTGCCGTTCCTGCAAAGATCATACCCAGGTCGCCGTCGCCGTTAGCCGTCTTGTTCACGGGCAAAGATTCACCGGTCATAGCGCTTTCGTCGGAGGACGCGTCCAGCGCAAGGTCGAGGCGAATATCAGCCGGTATGACCTCACCAGCCGTTGTCAAAACTCGATCGCCCGGCACGATTTCTCTCGCAGGAATGACCTTTTCGGCGCCGTCGCGGACGACGAGTGCTGTCGGCGAAAGCATGGACCGAAGCGCTTCGATCGCGGTTTCCGCCTTCCATTCCTGAACAAAGCCCAGGATCGCGTTTAGAAGGATCACTAGACTGATCG
>CAZMRS010000270.1:0-1177 GCA_964568435.1 uncultured Boseongicola sp.
GGGGATGCAACGGGGGCGCGCAGCGAGCCCCCTTGCCAAGGTCGGGGTGGTACTACCACCCACACCTTGCGTTCGCTCTTACGACATCCCTTTGCCTAATAAACGGAGGCAGCTTTACTGAGCCTCGGTTTCGTTCTCCCGTGGCGACAAAAGCTGCAAGGGTTCCTCTTTTAGCCAATCCTGAACGATGTGATGCATGAACATCAGAAGCGTCGGTTGCTCCCATCCGCTTTCCAGCCTGTTCGCGCAAAAAAAGCGCAACGTGGGGAGCGCCACGAGACCCCGGTTGTCGCGCTGTTGTTGCGCGGTGGAAGTATATTCGTGCTTGATCTCCATAGCGACATCCCTGTGCAGATGCATCAACTCGTGGCCTTCGCAAACGATACGACGGGACTCTCTGGGGGACTGGTCCAAAGCTGTCTTCAAGATGATTGAAGCAACCTGGTCGAGGTATTCGTCTTCAACATCAGAAAACAGGTTTCGCACCTCCTGCGTCTGGGGCACCTGAGGCGCTATAAGCTTGGCAAACAGAAAGTGGTCAAGCGACAGAAATAGCTTTCGGAGCTCCTCAATGTCCGTCTTACTGGCCTCTTCCGGTTCTTCGCCATTGAAGATTGTGTAGACGTCTTCCGCCGAAAGGGACTGTAAATACATGGATATCAATTTTACCACGCCATCCTCGGACAGACGTGTGCCTATGACCAAAAGCGCGTTCGCTGCTTCGTGATCTTCAGGTGGCTCATCCCCATCAACGTGGACCACATCATGCTTGGCGTTGACCGGTACGTCATCTTTTCCCTTGGGCTCGGACAATCGAAGGGGCTGTTCTTCGAGCATGCCAAGAAAGACCCTGTACATGATGACCAATAGTTGCTCCGGCGATGCTTTGTCCTGATATCGCCGCTTGACCATTATCCTGAAGTCCGCGAGGCCCACTACTGCACGCGGATCGCTGCTTTGTCCCTTTCGTGCTGAGTAAATCTGGCGAACTTCTGCTGGAAGCTGATCGCCGATGGCGAATATCGAACTGCCTCCCTTGAGGTCGCGCCAAGTTTCGTAATCCATTCCGCTCAATGCAAAATCAACGAGCACTTGGGCCATGTTGTCCATGTACTCAATGTGTTTTTCGGGAAAACGCTCTTTCATCTGCCCTATCGGCGGTAGGCGAGGCTCAACC
>CAZMRS010000270.1:1187-4263 GCA_964568435.1 uncultured Boseongicola sp.
TCGAACAGGTACCACCCCAAACGACGAAAAATCTTGCCTATAGTCTTTGTACTCGGCGGCGTTCGTTCACCTTTGAATTCGAGCTCGTAAAAATCCGGCACGCCCGCCGCCATGATCCCCTGAATATATAGCCAGACCAAGGTCTCAAAGTCCTGCTCTGAGATGTTGGCGTTGTGCACATACCGGTTTTTCTGGGCGTAGTTTTTACGCGGCAAAACTTTTTTCCTTTACATTCATAGCCTTGAGCAAAATCGGTGCACTAGGCTTCCCTATTGGTACACCAGAGTTCCCTAGCTCGGGAAGGCTCGTTCGTAATGTTGGGCGTATTGCTCCAAATATCGACGTGTAGCCAAAAGCGCCCCAGATCGCCCACAGGCTCAACAGAAAAACGAAAACCCAGCACGCTGAAAAACCCGTTTTCAGCGATCACTCGAAATGTGCCTGAAAGGCCAAATGAAAGGATTGAAAATGGCTACTCTATTCAAGAAGCGCCGTGCGCCATCCAGGCTCGAAGAGCTGATCGCGACGACGGCACACTATCGCAACATTAGTGCTGCACCGATGCTGGCCGCAGCTGTGGCCTCGTTCGTAACCACCTTCAATGGTGTGCAGCTTATCACTCAGTGGCTCGCGGCAAGCGATCAAAGCGCCGATCTCGTGGCACTCATGATTTCTTTTGTCGCGGCGGGTGTGTCCTTCGCCTCGTGGATCATGACGATCAATTTCCTACGGCTCTACCAGACTGGCCGCGCAACGGCAGTCGGTCTCACCCTACCCGTTTATCTGTTCTGCATCACAGCGCTGTCCTCGACCTATACCTCGTTCATTTCAATGACGCAGGCCAGTGCACGAGGCCTATACCTTATGGAAGCGGCGCGGGAGTATTCTTCTTATGCCAGTGCGCTCCGCATGCGCGTCGTCGAGTTGGAAAATGCCTCGGCATTTATCATTCCCGAGGCGGAAGACGCCTGCACCAAAGCACAAACCGAACTGACAACCGGTCTAATTAGTGGGTCGCGAGGAACCGGCCCAGTTGCAAGCAAGCTACAATCACTTTGCACACGGAAGTCCGCAATGGCTGACGCAATCCAGCAAACACTGGAAAGCACCACGCCGCTCGTTGCCGATATTCGCCAGCGTTCGCGCCAGATCGATCTTCTTGTGCTTGATACCTCATTGTCGCTTGGCGAGCGCGAGATCGCTTTCATCGGTCTTGCCCGAACCCTTGAGGGGCAACTTGAAGACCTTCGCGCGACCGACCGCATGCGCTCAATTCGCGCAAGCTATGACGCAATCGGGCTGGCTGTGCGTGAGCTCGATGTTCTCAAGAGTACAGTGTCCCCAGGGCAAGCGAATGCACTGACCGAGATCATCGCGTCTGAAAACGCGTCATCCCTGACGATGGCGGGAATGATCGACCAGATCGAAGCAAAGGAAATTCCGGCGGCAGTCCGAGCAGAGCTCATTCCTGCGCCCAAGATCACGCTTCTCTACGCCAGTGATCACCTTCCCCAACTCGCTTTGGCTGTCAGCCTCGATGCCTTTGGGCCGATCAGTGCCTTGTTGTTTTTTGCAGCGGGGATGCGTCCCACAACCAATCGCAAACAGAAAAAAGGAGCCTAAACATGAAACTTGTTCGAAACTCGGTATCAACACTGACAGGCGGAGCCTTCGTTGCAACAACAGTTGCGCTAGGCCTGCTCATTCTCAACACGCAGCTTCCCATTCCAGACGAATGGATTGCGTCCACTCGATGCGCAGTTGGGATGCCCGCAAAAGACAGCGCTTGTGTTGCCGATGCAATCAGGGCCGCAGATAACGCTCGCGATGCGGCTGACCTTGCACGGCAGCTGGCAGAAGATGCACTGGCAGGGCAGAAACTCGTATTCACGCAAGGTGATCCTATCAAGGATGGCGTGAGCGTGGTTGTTGGGACGATCTATCAGAACGCGGCAGCGCGCTCAGGGATCATTCGGTCATTCTGCTGGGCCATTATCGACAGCAGTGGTCTCGATCCACGTGTCGGCTTGGCCGTGCGCGATGCAAATGGGCGAGTTGAAGCCATCGATCTTAGCGCTTCAGACCGTGACCAGTTGGACGTGTCTCCGTCGGATATTGATGCAGCACGCCAAACCTGCCCGTGGCCGGGAGGGGTGAACTGATGCGAGACCCGAACCAAAACGGCGCAGGCAGCGCAATTGGGCGTCTGCTCATTACATCGGCGCTTGGCTATGGCCTCTATGTGGCATGGCCAGTCGTCAACGGCGGCGGTGAGGAAGAGTGGCAACTATACGCATGGGGCGGCGGTGCGCTCGTGACATGTCTCGGTGTAGCGTCTGCGCTTCGAGACATGGCGGCACTGACGCAAAATGTGCATCGCACCTTCCGCGCCATGCGCCCAAAACTGAGCAACGCTTCTGCAAGCTGGCTAACAAAACGCCAGGCCCGCAAAGCTGGCCTAGCGAAAACAGCTGGCCTATTTCTCGGTATCGTGGACGGCCAGCCTCTGTTCCTGTCAGACGGCGTTCACGGATTGATCTGCGCACCGGCGCGAAAAGGCAAGACAACCAGTTTTGTCATGCCTGCGATTATTCACGACTTCGGCGCGTCCAAAATCGTGGCTGACATGAAGGGCGATCTTGCAGCTCAGACGAGTGAGTTGATTGCTGCGAGGGACAATCAGAGCGTCATTATCCTAAACCCTGCCCACAAATTCGATCTGGGCAACGCCGCTTATAACCCGATGCAGATCATTCTGGATGATCTGGAACACGCGAAAGAAGACGTGATTTCCGACGCGTGGTCGATGGCAATGCAGCTTGTCCCTCAAGCTCCAGACGGCGACCGCGATCCGTTCTGGCCAAATGGTACGCGCAAGATGCTGGTTTTTGTGATCGTGTCGCTCTGCGTACTGTTCGATGAGGCAGAGGCCAATCTTCCACGAGCATTTGAATTGCTCGGTGACAATGACGAGTTCGAGAAACTTCTCCAGCAAGCACGGGGAAGTGACGTGCTTGCTGGTGAGCTTTCTAAGCTTGCGTCAAACATCGCATCGACTTGGGATGATAACCCCAAG
>CAZMRS010000271.1:0-4246 GCA_964568435.1 uncultured Boseongicola sp.
AATCCCAGTTCTGACGGAACATGAACGAGCCACGGTTCGGCAGTGGAACTGATAAAGGTCGACGTAGTCTGTTTTCAGACGCTTCAGAGAACCTTCCAGTGTAGCGCGCACCGTAGCCGCTGAGATGTCCTGACCCGGGCGCACAAATCGTCCGTTCTCGCCGGCGTGTTTCGTGGCGATGACGACCTTGTCGCGTTTGCCGGATTTTGCGACCCAGTTGCCAATAATGGTCTCGGTGTTGCCGACAGTTTCGGCAAGAACCGGGTTAACGGGATACATTTCGGCGGTGTCGAGAAAGTCGATCCCTGCGTCGAGCGCCATGTCGATCTGTGCATGGCCGTCGGATTCTGGAGTTTGGGTGCCAAACGTCATCGTGCCAAGGCAATAATCGCTGACCTCGATGCCGGTCCGGCCGAGTTGGATACGGTTCATCTTTAGGAAATCTCCTTGTTCTTAATACTTAGGGATAGCGTTTCGCGGCGCATTGGCAAGTCGAGAGGGAGGATTGAGAACAAAATAGGAACATGATAAGCATCGAGTCATGACGAATTCTGCTGTTGCTCACCTTCTGACCCGCCAGTCGCACCGCAAACGCGGAGCACCGCCCGTAACATTTCTCGACGGCCTCACGATGGAGCGGGGGCGGGCGCATGAAATTTGTGGCGCGGCGCGGCGCACATTGGCGATGGCGATAGCGCAGGCGATGGCGGGAAATATCCTGTGGATCCGCCCATCCTGGACGCCGGGTCGGTTAAATCCTGATGGATTTCAAAGGTTTATCGATCCGGGCCGGATCATCATGGTCACACCGAAACGCCCTGAAGACTTGCTGTGGTGCGCCGAAGAGGGGCTGCGTGCGGGGATTGTGCCTTTGATCGTTGCCGACCTTCCGGGGCCGCCGGGGCTGACGGCGGTCAGGCGATTGCATCTGGCAGCCGAGACCGGGGCCGAGATGTCGGGGAGTGCGCCTTTGGGATTGCTGCTGACACCGGACAAGGGTGGTGCGCCGGGGGTGGAGAGCCGTTGGTCGATGCGCCCTAACCACCCGGATGCAAAGACGGAGGCCTGGGTTCTGGATCGCGTCAGATCACGATCTGAGCCTGAGAAACGCTTTTCCGTCAAAGGCTTGAAGACAGGCCTCGCGCTGTCCGAGACGCCTTAGATCAGCGTCGCTTCGGGAAGAAAAGGGCGAGGGCGGTGGTGGCGAAGAGGGCTGTGGCGATCCAACCGAAGTACCAGAGCTGACCGGCCTGAACGTCTTCTGCGTAAGACGCCGCAAATCGGGTTTTCCCCATATGAGCCATGGCGAAGGCCAGACCTGTCAAAACGAGCGCTGCGAAGGCAGAGGACCACTGGAACCGCGTGGCAAACCGCAGAATAATCGCGAGAATTGCCCCCAAAGGTGCGCCGATCAAAGCGATCTGGGTGGACCAGAACGGATGTGCTCCAAGGTTCTGCGATACGCCAAAGACCGCAGCCGCGATCACGATTGCCGCCGCCAGGGCGAATGGAAAAATCTTTTTAATCAATGCCTTATTCCGCAATTTTTTGCGTTATTTTTAACCTGCTCAGCTTCACGATAAAGCGGGCGTCCGATTCGACAAAGGCCTAGATCGCGGCCCAGTCGTCGAATGTGACATCCTTGCCCGGTTTCTTTGCGTCCTTGGGCACGGGCTTTGGATTTGATTGGTCAAACATCGGTCTCTCCTTTCTCGCCCGAATGATGTGGGCCTGTCGGATCGTGTGACGAGGGTTCCTCATGCGCCTGTGATGAGTGGTGAAGATGAGGCGCGAAATGTTTCGAAAAGGGACAAAACCCAAATCGGCAAAGCGTCGGTATGACGTCGGTATTACGTCGGTGGATGCGCTCGGTGAGTTCTCGCCTTGTTAACCGTGCCGCGCCAGAGTTGCGGTTCCTTCAAGACACAGGAGTTCGCACATGCCTTACCCGCTCGACTGGATGGCCAATTCAGGTGGTAGCAAAACCCGCCGATTGGCAGAGGCGCGTTACCACCAGCTGTTGTTCTACGCTTCGAACGAGCGGGACGACTTTCTGGAAGACGCGCGCCGGGAGGTGCCCGAAGCCTGGCTGACGCTGGAGCTGGATGTTGAGACGGAGGCGCCAAAAGAGAAGGTGACGCTTTATCTGGATCAGTCGGTGGCCAAAATGTATCGCGCGATGGGGCGTGGGTATCAGGGGCGGATCAATCGTATTTTGGAAACCTGGATGCAGATGAAAATCTCGGAGAAGACGCAGATGTACCGGAGCCTCTTGGATCAGCTGGATCATGATCGGGAGGCGCGGCTTGACGGGCGAGAGCCGGACAACATTGATGCGGTGGGCAAAACTTTGTCGGAACATTGGGCCTATAACGAGGGGCTGCGTGATGGTTTGGAGGTTCAGGCCAAGCAGGCGGCGGCCAAGCTGGCGGCTTTGGAGGCGACGACGGAAACCACGTGACGATTTGATGTCGCCCGGTTTCGGTGTCACACATGGCGTAGGGTCAGGGCGAGGATTTCAGATGCTGAGTGCAGGGATTGTGATGGGGCTGGCGGGCACGCTGGCGATGGATGTCTGGGCGATCATTCTGGAACGCTTGGCGGGGGTCGCGAGACCGAACTGGGGTGCGGTGGGTCGATGGGTGGTCGAGTCCTCACAGGGGCGCGTGTTTCACGAGTCGATCGGTGATGTCGCCGAGGTTCCGGGTGAAACCCGCATCGGTTGGATGTTCCACTATCTTGTGGGCGCGATTTACGGGTTGATCTTCATTGCTCTGGCAGGCCCAGCCTGGCTTGAGGCTCCAGATTTTATCTCGGTCTGGATATTTTCACTGATTACCATCGGTGCGGGATGGTTTTTGCTGCAACCGGGATTGGGTCTTGGCTGGGCGGCGTCAAAGACGCCCAATCCGAACAAGGTGCGTGTTTTGGGATTGGTCGCGCACACAGTCTTTGGCCTGGGAATGTGGGCCGCAGCGCTGGCGATGTGAGGGCGGCTGCGAACACCCGCCCCGGTCTTGTGTCGCGCGCTCAGACGAGCGCTTTTGTAAGTCGTCCCGTCGTTTAGACGAGAGCGATGTTCACCGCAGACTCGCGGCCGTCGCGGCCAGCTTCGAGGTCGTAGGTGACTTTCTGGTCGTCGGCGAGGCCGGTGAGGCCGGAACGCTCGACTGCAGAGATGTGGACGAAAACGTCCTTACCGCCTGATTCAGGGGCAATAAAGCCGTAGCCTTTGGTGGTGTTGAACCATTTCACGGTGCCGTTTGCCATCGTGTGTTCTCCTAAAAATGTGCGCCATCCGCGAGAGTGCGATGGCCCGGCTTGGTTGGTCTGTATCGATAGACTGAAAGCCGTATTAGGGAAGACAGTGGTCGAATTAGATAACGGTCGCGAGGGGGATATGGGGTATGCGGGGGAAAAAGGCAAATGAAATTAGTATGACAGGGGGGGAGGCGTGAGTGGAGCAGCTTGATTTGTGATGCGACGCGCCTTTGCCTATCTCGGATCAGTTGGTTGCTTCGCCTCCTCGTCTTTCTCCTGCAATTCTCGGCCCCAGCGAACAAAGTATGCGTCGATAAATCTTCTTCGTGCGATTTGCGGTTCTGGAATGCTCATATCGCCTAATCGTGGGAACTCGTTCTTGCTCAGCAATGCGTTGAAAGTAGCTTCCAGAGCCTCGTAGCTACGTTGCGACGCAGACGAAAAAGCGTTTCCACGAAAATCCACTTCTTTGTGGAGTTCTTTTAGGGCGCGCCGATTAAGGCTATCAATCATATAGAAGCGGTCCGGCCGCCACATTGTCATCAGCTTGCTGCACATCGAAAAGTTATTGGTTGAACTTTGACAGGACGGCTTCAGAGACTTATTGAGTTCTTTCTCGATAAAGTTTCCCAGCTCGTGATTTAGCTCTGCCGGGCTGGAAGGAGCTTCCTGTTTCCTGAGAAAGCGAAAAATCTCGGCCAAGTGCTGTCTTTTGAGCCGTCTGAATACCGAATAGTCAAACCCAAAGGCATAAAACGTTATCAGATCTGGGATCGTTTCCGAAAATGCTCTCTCGCTCGGCTCTCCTTGAGGAAAGGACTCCTGCCAAAGGGACCAGTTCTCATCTACCTCTCGAACTGCTAGCTGAGAGATGCGGCTATTGAACGCGAACTTACTCGGGATAACAGCGGCTGCGTGTGGCACGGCCCCTACCGCGTAAACTTCTTATGTTTGATCCGTTTCGGCTTTAAACTCCGCGCTCCAA
>CAZMRS010000272.1:0-4241 GCA_964568435.1 uncultured Boseongicola sp.
TGCAAAGTGCACATTTGAATTGGCGCGCTGTGTTTCTGCGCGCCAAGGCGCCCGTCAGGCTTCGGTCGGAGAGCTAACCGTAGCAGACGCGCGAACCGCGACTGAGACCGAACTCGAGTCCTTCTGGCCAAACGAATTTACCGTAACCGCGACGCAGGTCGGCAACGATGTTACTTTTGTCGTCACCACGACCAACTTTTTTACAATTACGGAATTCATCCCCATTCTTCCGCCTCTCCGAGCCGAAGTGGTCTTCCGCTTGGAGGACATTTCATGAAACCGCTATCGAAGTCTTTCAATCGCGACGAAAGTGGCGCGGTTTTGGCATTTGTCGCCCTGGCGATACCCCTGTTCATCTTTTTCATGGCTCTGGTTGTTGACCTGAACCTAGGCCGCCTTACCGCCAATAAGCTTCAGATTTCGGCCGATGCGGCGGCACTCGCTGGTGTAACTCAGCTCCCCAACAAAACAGCCGTCGACAACGAAGCCATCGCCTTCGCTGTCAAGAATTATAAAACTGGGCAGAATGCCAGCAACACAAGCGTCCTAAAGACGCCCGATGTCTACATGGGCTATTGGGATTCAATTACGAGAGACTTTTATCGGTACGACACAACGACCAGCCAATTCACTCTACTTTGGCGCGCAGACTTGGACGTTTTCGTTGACCCGGCATCCCTGGATCCGCCTGTCGCCATTCCATCAGATGCTGAACTCAATGCCGTCTGGGTCCGCACACGCCGCGACAGTACAAACGCGCTTCCCACAGTATTTGCAGGCATTGCTGGCTTGAATTCTTTCGACATCACGAAAGTTGCGATAGCTGTTGCCGCCGGTCAAGGAGCCACTGGCGACTGCACCGGCGGCGGCATATTCAGCAACGACAAAAACGAAGGCAACAGCAATAACAACTTTGACGCCTACTGTCTTTACGGCGACCCCCACGTAAAGATCAGCAACGATAACTTTATCAATGATGGATCATTGTTCATCATGCCCGACCGGAATAACTACTTGCCAGGTCTTCCGGATGGACCGACCATCAATGCGAATACGTACGAGAATGGCACCGATGAGATGGTGCTCTCCGATGACGAAATCACACTGGAGCTGCCGGGCCTCGTGGACGACTTTTTCGATGACATGAGAGGGTCGCCCCCCCACCAGGGGAACAACGCACCGGCCGGCTTCCACCGTCTGCCGAACAGGCCTTTGGCAGCGGTCCACGCAATGTAGAGGTAGTTAATACAGACGTCGATGACGGTTGGCTCAATAGCAATTCGCTGGATCCCAACACTATTTACTACGTAAAAGGTGACGTGACGCTTACAAAGCGGAAGTTCTCTCAGGTCTTCATTGTTGCGGACGGGGCTGTCAATGTCGAAGACGACATCGATACATCTGTGATCATCGCAAAGGGTAAGATCGACTTCAAATCAGACGATATCGTAGGACTTGAAGCCACTTGTACTAACGCAGGGAATGGACGTTACGACTTCAACATGCACGTCTACTCAGAGGAAGAAGTTGCCTTCAACTCATCTGTTGAGATTTATGCGACAATCGTCGGGTCCGCCGACAAATTCGAAATTGGTTCTACAAATAAGACTATCAACGGTCTTTATGCCGAGGCGGGCGGTGTATCGAATTTCGGGAGCAACAACAACTTTGGCGGTTGTGCAGGAGGGTTCGATGGGTCGTTTGGCACGTTCCCAGAGCCACTCTTCGGCACACTTCGTCTCTCGCTACGGCACTAAGGCAAAGCAGAACGGTGCAAGCGACAATTCGATTGGGCTAAAGTCGTACGCAACCGATTAGTCTGCGCCGGCAAGACAATTATTCGAAAGACTGCAATCGTGTACGAAACAGCGCACGCAGTTCCGTTTGCGTGACCTTACGCTCTGCAGTGCTCGGCAACGCATCCTCTGCGCGAGCAGAATTCACTTCACCCGACACAACGCTCTCGTCGAACCAAGCGCGCACAGGATCCCCTTCGGACCCTCGCTGAACACGTTTTCGCGGGAAAAAAGCCGACACAATACCCATCGGAGCCTCACACACAACAACACCAATTGAGGCACCTATAGAGCCTAATTGTGGCATTTTTAGGGCGGCAACAATTTATGCACGTTTTCTGAATGCCAACC
This sequence comes from uncultured Boseongicola sp., assembly GCA_964568435.1. GTDB lineage: Bacteria > Pseudomonadota > Alphaproteobacteria > Rhodobacterales > Rhodobacteraceae > Boseongicola. The sequence goes on from CAZMRS010000272.1 coordinate 2,148, forward strand.
TCGGCGACCAGCGGCAGGAATTCGTTCATCATCCTTAACGCTGCCACCACATCTGGTGGCTGGCAGAGTTTCAAGGGATATACGCACCGACGTAATACCGACGCGATACCGACGTGTTACCGATGTCGCCACTTACGCCAACGCATTGAAATAAAACACATTAACCTTTCAGATGTTGCACAAATCAACCGGCAACTGCCCGTTGCGCCAAACCATTCAAATTAAACGGGAAAAAAGCATAGCCGTCCCATCTTTGCCGCAGGATAAACTCAAATCGGTCATATTTCCGCGCAAGATAAGAGGCTGACTTTTGGATAAGGTATTTTCGGCTCGGATGAGGGCACATGGCCAACGCCACAAGACCTGATATCGACAACGAAACGTCCCACGTGCTGCCCATAGGATCGCAACTTTCCGGTGGGCAATTCGTCGTGACCGGGCATCTTGGCGCTGGCGGTTTCGGTATGACGTACCGGGCGGAAGATCTTGTTCTTGGACGCGAAATTGTCCTGAAGGAATGCTACCCCGAGGACTTCTGCGCGCGGAAGGGCGCGACCGTCCTGCCCCGCACCAAAAGCTACGTGAAACCTTTTCGGGCCATCGTCGACATGTTCATGCGCGAAGCGCGCAGCCTCGCCCAATTGCGTCATCCCAACATTGTCGGTGTGCATCGCGCCTTCGAAGAAAACGGTACCGCCTATATGGTCCTTGACCTGATCGACGGCCAGGACCTCTTGTCCCTGATGAAAACCGACGACACGCCTCTTTCACCGGGACGCGTTCGCGACATTCTCATTCAGCTCCTCGACGCCATTGAAAAAGTACATGAAATCGATCTTCTGCATCGTGACATCTCGCCCGACAACATCATCATTGAAAGCAATGGCACACCTGTCCTGATCGATTTCGGTGCCGCCCGCGCCGAAGCCAGCCGTAGAACCCGCGCGATCTCGTCGCTCCTTGTTGTGAAAGACGGCTACTCTCCGCAAGAACTCTACGTCGCGGGCAGCGATCAAACACCCAGCAGCGACCTCTATGCGCTTGCTGCAACATTCTACCACCTGATTAGCGGTGCGCCGCCTCCACCCAGCCAGAAGCGCCTTATTGAAATAGCGGGGCAAAGGCCTGACCCATGCACACCTTTGACTGGTAAAATCAAAGGGTACGACCCTGAGTTTCTGGCAGCTCTCGACACCGCGCTAAAGGTGCATCCTGCCGATCGCATTCAAACCGCGGCCAGATGGCGCGCCCTGATAAAGGACGCGTCAACGTCCAGTGATCAAACGCCACTACCGCGCGCTACATCCAAAGACCTTGATCTAAGGCTCGAGCGTTCATTGACGCGTTTGGTCGAAGAGACCAACGATGAAGTGCGCAAATCTCAATCCTTGCCGGTGGAAAAAACCACGCCCAAGCCTCAAAGGGAACCTTCTGCAAAACCGGACTGGATCGCCGATTTCAACAAGGAAACGAGCAAGCTGGATGTTGTGGTTAAGGTTGCCGAAAAATCTCTGCCTTCAGAACCACTGCAAGCAGCAGCAGTTCCCCTCCCCGGCTCCAAACCGCAGACCGATTGGATTGACCTCGCCAACCAGAAACAGGAACGCATTCGCGAGGAACTTGCGCGCGAACTCGAAGAACTTGGCTTAGGGGACGAACTCCGCGTTACTTCAAAGCCACCTGACGTGGCAACCAGCCCTACTCAGGAACCTTCTGCGCCGCCGCTGCGAAAACCGCCGACCGTACTGCCTGAACGGCTCGTGGCCGGCCTCTTTGTCGTCGTCGCATTAATGTTCGTTATGCGGGCATATGATCGCCCGATCGGGACCATCGACCTTGTCAAAGCTGACAAGACAAACAGCGCGTCCGCCGTCGCTGCGGCACCCATCGAAGTAGTAATCCCGACCTCGGCGAACCGAAGCGAGCCCTAGTTTCAAGCCAACATCCGGCAGACCGCACTGTTAAGAGTTTACCCACGAACTGACTGCAGACTGGCGCTTCAAAATGTCAAAAGTTTCGAACTGCCTGATGGTAAATCAGGATGGGATTTCGGAACGGGTCAGACCGATTGAGTCGAAGATGTCGACAAACTCA
>CAZMRS010000273.1:0-4227 GCA_964568435.1 uncultured Boseongicola sp.
AGGAAGCCGAGGCGCAACGCGCAGACACCATTCTTCAGAGAGTGGGCACATGATCGTTGATCAAACAACGTTTCGCACGGCCGTCCTGAACCCGGACGCGGCCAGACCAGATGGCTTGACCGACGGACATGGGCGCGCTGCCGGGCGACGTTTCGACGTCTACCGCAACAATGTCACGGTCGCTTTGAAGGACGCGCTCGAGACTGCGTTCCCGGTCATTGCGAAGCTCATCGGCGAAGCGAACTTTCCAATTCTCGCCGCGGCTTTCCTTCGGGCACACCCCCCATCGTCACCACTTATTATGTTCTACGGCGCGGAGATGCCCGCTTTTCTGGCGAACTTTGAGCCCACCAAATCTCTCGGCTACCTGCCAGACGTCGCGCGACTGGAGCTGGCGCTCCGTCAAAGCTACCACGCCGCAGACGCGACCCCGCTCGACCCAACGGTGCTTCAAGCAACGCCGCCCGAACAGCTCATGGCGTCTCGTGTAACGCTCGCGAAATCTGCAAAACTCGTCCGATCCCAATGGCCGGTCCACGCGGTCTGGGCATTCAACACTATCCCGGGTTCACCAAAACCACAGATGGCCGCCCAAGACACGTTGGTTTTGCGAACTGACCTCGACCCGGAACCACACCTTCTCCCACCGGGCGCTGGTGCCTTTGTTGAGGCCCTCCTGACCGGTGAAACCTTCGCTGCGGCACTCGAAATTGCAACGCAGGATGCCGAAACTTTCGATCTGTCTCAGACACTTGCCCTGCTCATAACCAATAACGCCCTGATCGACCTAAAGGACTAAACCAATGATCCGCGCTCTCACTTCACTCCACGATTCAGTGTTTTCCGGCCTCGAACGGATCACGGTTCCGCTAATGACGACGCTCGCGCGCTTCATCTTTGCAGCGGTCTTGCTGGTCTATTACTGGAACTCTGGGCGGACGAAACTCGGCGACGGCGTCCTGGGTTTTCTCTTTCCTTCAGACGGTGCGTATATCCAAATATTTCCTCGCACCATTGAGGCCATCGGCTACGACTTCTCACAACTTGGAACCTTTCATTGGCTCGTCGTCACTGCGGGAACCTGGGCTGAATTCATCTTGCCGCTTCTCATTGTCATCGGGCTTTTTACCCGTCTCGCGGCCCTCGGCATGATCGGTTTCATCGTCGTCCAAAGCTGGGTCGACATCTTCGGTCACGGCGGTATTGCAAACGGCACACTCGGAGCCTGGTTCGACCGTTTGCCGGACGGCTTGATCCTCGACCAACGGGCGTTCTGGGTCTTTGTGCTGGCTTACCTCGTACTGCGCGGCGCTGGTCCACTTTCCTTGGACCGAGTCCTCAAAGGCCGCACAGATGCGGCTTAAACTTCACAGGCTTTGGCAGCGTCAAAGGTAAAGCGCCTGCACAGCCTTGTCCCACCCAAGTGTTAAACCTTGCGGCCCGTCAATAACGGGCCGTTTCATTAACGTCGGGTGCTTCAAAAGGAGCTCCTCGGGGGCACCCGCGCGCTCATACTCGCTCAGCCCACGCCACGTCGTTGATCGCGTATTCAGCAGTTTGCCGCCGAATACAGCCAAGAATTGACCGATCTCTTCAGCTGACAATGGGGCCTCTCTCACATCCCGGAAAGTGACTTCTAAACCGCTGTTTTCCAACGCTTTGCGCGCCCTTCGGCACGTGTCACATGTCGCAATTCCATACAAAACAGCCATCAGTATCCCCTGTCAGAATCCCTTTTTGCCTTGTTTTTCACGCGAATCTCCCCACTTTCAAGGGTGTCGTCACTGTTGATGACACCGCGCCCCCAGCGGGGCCAATCAGGTCTTGCGCAGGGGCTCATACCAAGACCCTCGTGTATTTCCGCGAGGGAAGACGGAAGGAAGACCGATGCCGACAGGCACAGTAAAATGGTTCAATGCCACAAAAGGGTTCGGCTTCATCGCACCGGATGAAGGCGGCAGCGATGTGTTCGTTCATATTTCGGCGGTTGAACGCGCCGGGATGACCGGGCTCGCTGATGACCAGAAGATCGAATACGAACTGGTGGAAGGCCGCGACGGCCGCACCATGGCCGGAGAGCTGAAGGCTGTCTGACCCCGGTCCGCCGCACTCAATGGCGGACCTTACACTCCTGACTGCCGTGACCCGGTAGTCGCATCCACCGGATCCAAAAACGGCGGAGGGGTGAGTGACGGCGATGCGTCTGTCCCGCATCGCAGGTAAACCGTTTCGCCATCTCCGACCGTAACCGCCTCGCGCGCCTGCCCGGATTGTGTAATGGCACCAAGGACATAGTCGCCCGGAGCCAACCGGATCACCAGTGGCGCGCCTATGCGACAGGTGCCCATCGAGCGCTCGTCCAGGAACAGCGCCGGGTTCGTCGCGACATTCCCCAAAAAGCCCGCCTCCGAGGCGCGATAGACCACAATGGCCGAGCCCGGTTCGGGGCCGTCGCCGATGATTGTGGGCGTCGGATCAGGCGCGGGATCGCCCACCTGAATGGTCGCCGCACAGGCCGAAAGGACGAGCGGCATGAATGCCATCGGGGCCAAAATTCGCATGAAAATCCCTTTCGGTTTTGCGTCGGTATCACGTCGGTATTACGTCGGTGCACGCGTTCGGTGAGGTAGCGGTTTCGTAACACATATCTGAGCGGAGTCTGCGAGGTTTTTTCGACTCATCCATCGTCCAGAAACACCGCCAGCCAGATCGTCTCGGCTTGCGCGTCCGTCCACGTCACCCGATGCCGCACATGGGGCGCAAGATAGAGATGATCGCCGGGGCCCAGCGCCCGCTCGTCCGCCTCGCCTTCGATCAACAACCGCGCCGCCCCCTGCACCACCATCACCCATTCCCCTTGCTCCTGATCGTACCACTCACCTTCGGGCGTCACGTGCCCCTTCGAGACGATGCGTTCGATCCGCACCCCGGGGCGAGATAGGAGATCGCGCATATCCTCCTCGGGGAGGTCGGCGGGGATGTCGTGGAAGAGGTTTTGGGTGGGGTCGGTCATGGGGCGAAGAGTAGAGCCTCGCGCAGCAACACGAAAGCCCGCCCGGGTAAGCGGTGCGCGTTTGCTGTGGATCGCGGCCCCGGAACAGACGCCCGGAGCCAACCGATAGATCAGCCGCTGACGACAACCTCGCCCGAGCGCGGGTCGGTCACGCCGAGGCCATCGCCAAGGTCTTCCAACAAATCGCGGACCCGGTCGAGCAAGGCGATCATCTGGGGACGCGCGGCGACAAGTGCCTCCATGCTCTCCCACTGGCCGACCCAGTGGTACTCCCGATCTCCGGTTTTGACGACGCTGAGGCTTTGCTGGCCGGGAGGATGGTCTTCGGCCGCGCGGTCCTCGTTGAGTGCGAGAAAGTCAGCCTCGCAGCCGTCCTTCACAACGCAACGCACAATATTCATAGCAGTCATAGTGGTGTCCCCCGTTTGGTTGGTGGGGGGAGTGTAGCACAGGTTAGGAATTGGAGACTGGTTCAGAAAGTGTAGCGCAATGCGGGACGTTTTGTCTGCGGTTGTCATTTAAGAGCAAGGGGAGCGCCCGGACCGAGGGGCTGGACGCAAAGCGCCCGCCCCGTGGGGGCGGTTCGAGCGCTGCCCGACCTTTGGTCGGGGTAAATGCTCTAGAAAATGCCTATTGAGAGTTATTCGTCGCTTTCAGTCGCGCTCTTTTTCTCAAGTAGAAGCGTTTTTTGAGCCTCCTCCTGATACTCATTAACCAGACTGCGAATTTCCCCAAAATCATCATCAAGGTCATCATCGCTTGGAACCGCTTCAGGAACTACGAAGTCAACCCGTCCGCCAGATTCTCCAAACTTGATTTGTTTGTCGATGGCCTTCTCAAGCTTTGACAACGCCTCCGGCTTGGCATCGGGAACCAACTCAGAAATGGCGTCTAGTATAACATTTCTACTTTGTTCTTTTCTTTCGTTTTCCCGACGATCCAAGTCATCCCTTATGGCATCAGACATCATTCGAGATCTCTCCAACTCTTGGCGTTTCAGTTGGAAATCCAAGTAGTCGTTGGCAATCATCGAAATGTGCTTTGAAATTGTCGCAAGGACTTTGGTGACAAGCACTGACGTAGCGAGTGTAAGAATTATGGACCCGTTGCTTGCTCCTACAACTTTGACCGTCTCAACGCGTTCATCAACCACTTCGGTGATACCTGAGAATATTAGTTCCCAGTCTGCAGCGGATTTCTTCCAATCTCGAATG
>CAZMRS010000274.1:0-4218 GCA_964568435.1 uncultured Boseongicola sp.
GCCCGCCCTCATGCGCTGGCGCGCCAGACCATGTCGTGATCCGGCCTCCGGCGGCCTCGATAACCGCAATGGGCGCTTGAATGTCATACGGCTGCAGTCCGGCCTCGATCACCAAATCCACATGCCCCGCTGCCAGCAATGCGTAAGCGTAGCAATCGCACCCGTATCGCGTCAGCTTCACTTCGCCGGCAACACGCTCGAACCGTTTTCTCTCATCAAGCGATCCGACCTCCGGAAAGGTCGTGAATAGTGTGGCATCTTTCAACGCTTCGACGCGACGCACTCCAAGTGACCGCACTCCGGTTGGCCCGGTCATGTCGGACCGTCCACCACCTCCGTAAAACCGCTCCCCAATGTAAGGCTGATCAACGACGCCAAGAATGGGACCATCCGCATCCGAAACCGCGATTAAAACGCCCCAGGTCGGCGTTCCGGAAATGAAACCGCGAGTCCCGTCGATCGGGTCAAGGACCCAGGTCAGTCCGGTTGTCCCGCTTTTGCTGCCGTGCTCCTCACCCAGAATGGCGTCGTCTGGCCGGTGTTCGGCGAGTATCGCACGCATCGCCTCTTCGGCAGACCTATCCGCAACGGTCACGGGATCAAAATCAGCCCGCTTGCTTTCCGCAACAAGGTCGACAGCTCGAAAGAGCTTCAACGTTTCCGCCCGCGCAGCATCCGCCAACGCATCCGCAACTTCCCAAAGCTCATCGAAATTTGGTGTTGGCAAAAGAAAACCCCCGCGCCGGATGGAACAGGGGTTTGCGTAAAGTGACCCAATGCCTGGGTCAAGCAATGTACGTCAGGCGACGTCGCTTAGCACACGGGCAAGTTCGAAGAGCCGGCGGCGCTGAGTTTCCGGTATCGCGTAATAGGAGCGGACCAATTCCAAGGCTTCTTTGTCAGCCAAAATGTCGCCCGGGACCGAGTGATCCTCGACAGGCGCAGTCGCCTCATTGCTCAGACCATCGAAGAAGAAGCTCACCGGAACACTCAGGGTTTCCGCGATATCCCAAAGCCGAGACGCCGATACGCGGTTCATTCCGGTTTCGTACTTTTGGATCTGCTGGAACTTGATTCCAACGTGCTCAGCCAACTGTTGTTGGGTCATACCCACCATCCATCTGCGATGGCGAATACGCTTTCCAACGTGAACATCAACGGGGTGCTTCATAACTGGCTCCCTATACAACCACGAATATACATGCGCCGATTTGATACAACTTTGATAGGTGTCTTTTTGGTTAGGTCGCACGCATTTGATGACGTCGAGATAATAAATCGGTAGATTCGACACAATAATTCATTTGATCACATTAATTTTCGGTTATTTATCATAAGACTATGGGCAATCGTTCGGTGTCAGCGGAAGCAAGTTTCCTGTCGGCGAATTGCTGCACATAGGGCCAGTATTGAAACATATTGCTCCATTTACAGGGTGTTTGGCATGAAATTTATCCGCGTTGTCGCACCGAATTCCCCGCCGGTACTTGCGAAAAATGATAGCCCGGCCATGGCTCCCGACCAGGTAAAGGTAAGGATTTCCACCACTGCCCTGAACTTTGCGGATCTCCTGATGATGCAGGGAAAGTATCAGGACAACCCTCCATTTCCATTGACACCGGGCCTGGAACTTTCTGGCGAAGTGATCGAAACGGGTGCAGAAGTCAGCCACATTCGCGTCGGTGACAGAGTGGCCGCAATCACCGGTCAAGGGGGGCTTGCCGAAGTTGCAATTGTGGATGCGCAGCGCATCGCGGTGTTGCCGGACACAATCGACAACGAAACAGCCGCAGCCTTCCAAATCACCTATGCCACCGCCCACATCGCTTTAGTGCGAAGGGCGCGCATCCAAGCTGAAGAAACTGTTGTCGTTTTGGGGGCTGCTGGCGGCGCAGGCCTAGCGGCTATTGAAGTCGCCAAGGCCAAGGGGGCAACCGTGATTGCCGTCGCACGAGGCTCGGAACGGTTAGAGGTCGCCCGCGCGTCCGGCGCTGACCGCGCCATCGACAGCGCGACCGAGGATGTCGCGGAAGCACTAGGACACCTCGCACCACTTGACATCGTGTATGACGCTGTTGGCGGCGTGGATGGCACCGCCGCCGCCCGCCGACTTCGCCCGGAGGGTCGCCACATCCTGATCGGATTCGCCAGCGGCGATCACCCGACTCTGAAACCCAACCACCTGCTGGTGAAAAACATCGACGTGATTGGCGTCAACATCTCAGCCTACCCCAAGATCAATCCTGTGTCCTTGAGGCAAAGCATTGAGGAACTGATCGATTGGCACGCCAAAGGGCTGATCAAACCCCACATTGGTCACAGGTTTACGCTCGACCAAGCCGCAGAGGCTTTGGAGCTTTTGCGCTCCCGCAAAGCGACCGGCAAGATCGTCGTTACGCCGTAAGCGCGAGGCGCGGTCCACCGTAAGATCGGCGAACAAGCTCCGCCAAATGATCTTTAACCGGGTTCTGCGCGACGTCGGAAACGTACATATTGATCAGTTTTTCACCCAAGCCAGGCAACCCGCCTCCATGGTTCACTTCTTCCAATTGCGGCGCGTTCGTCCCTTCGATTTGAGCGAAGATCGCCAAATCAGCCGCAACCACCGCTTCAACCGTGCGTGTAGACTCCGAATCCACAGACATTTCCCAAGGGATCCCCGCTTGGTCCAACGCCTTCATCATGGATTTCCGGAACTGGCATTGGGGTTCAGATGCGATCGGTAATGGCCGGCGCTGCCACGCGCTCCCGCCCGGTGCGCCATACCAGACCATAGGCCGGGTCACGATCGTCTCTCCGCTTGGATCGACGTGGTCTTCGGTTGTCAGAATAATATCGCACTGCCCTTCCGCCAGAAGTTCCTTCAAACGGAACGTCCATGACGAAAGCAACTGCACACGCATACGCGGATACTCGGCATTGAAAATCTGCAGAACCTTCGGGATCGCCGGGTAGATAATGTCATGCGGCACACCAAGAACCAGCGTTCCCTCGTAAACCGCATCCGTCATCTGGCTGAACACCTCGTCATTCAACGCTAGCATTCGTCGCCCATATCCCAAAAGCTGTTCGCCCTCTGGAGTCAGTCCAATCGTGCGCGAAGACCGATCCAATAGCGTGATCCCAAGCGATTCTTCCAACCGCTTCAACTGCATCGATACCGCCGATTGGGTCAGATTCAGCAACGATGCAGCCTTGGTCACACCACCCATGTCAGCAACAGCAACAAAGGAACGAAGTGCCGTGAGATCGAGATTTCTTGGCATATCACAAATCCTGATGAGATCGTTCAAAACTATTCGTTTCACTTATCTAACTGAACATGCCAAATACATCAAGCTTGTTGATGCAAGCGAGGCGAAACATCAAAACTACAAGGATTGGAAATATGTTTAGCACTGACACTCACGCCCGCTTTGTCGCAATTCCTGGCCACAAGAAAGGCGTGCTCACACAAATCAATGCGTTGATTTTGGCACATAAATCTCGCGTGGCGCTTGCTCAACTCGATGAAACGGGCCGCGCTGACGTTGGCCTGACCGCGCAAGACGTCAAACACGAACTCGCGCGTCCACTTTGGAACGTACCGGCGGCTTGGCGCTCGCGGTAACTTCCCTGTGGAAATCGCTCGTTTTTCAGGGCTTCGGCCTTGAAAAACGTACCTCTTCCGCCAATATCCTCATAGGGAATGACCGGGTTGTCCGGTCATGTGGAGAGAAACGTCGAGGAGACTACCTCACATGGCACAATATCAGACCGTCCGCACCGCGCCTGGTGTCCGCACGGCCGAGATAGATGCGGGCCTTCGCGCGCACATGAACAAAGTCTACGGCACGATGTCCGTAGGCATGATTATTACTGCCCTCGCCGCTTGGGCAATTGCTGGCCTTGCCGTCACATCTGATCCGTCGGCAACTGGCATCGCAATTCGCGAAGGTGAGTATCTGTCTGCACTGGGTGCAACGATCTACACAACACCACTGCGTTGGGTGGTCATGTTCGCGCCTTTGGCCTTTATCTTCTTCGGATGGGGCGCATTGATGCGTCGCGCATCCGCCGCTGGCGTCCAGCTTGGCTTCTTTGCCTTCGCTTCGACCATCGGCCTGTCACTTAGTTCGATCTTCCTGGTCTTCACAGACTTCTCGATCGTGCAGACCTTCCTTGTAACGGCCATCGCGTTTGCGGGCCTCAGCCTCTGGGGCTACACAACCAAGAAGG
>CAZMRS010000275.1:0-4192 GCA_964568435.1 uncultured Boseongicola sp.
AATCCCACAGATCGATGTCTTCATGGAAGACGGGTCGACCAAAGAAGAGTGGAAGATGGTCGCGGAGAAGAAGAAGATCGTTGATCCGTCGATCAAGGTGACGGCCACCTGTGTCCGCGTGCCGGTGTTTGTCGGCCACTCTGAGGCTGTGAATATCGAAACGGAAGACTTCCTCGATGAAGACGAGGCGCGTGATATTCTGCGCGAGTCGCCGGGCATCATGGTCGTCGATAAGCGCGAGGCCGGTGGGTACACCACGCCGATTGAATGCGTTGGCGATTATGCGACGTTCATCAGCCGCATCCGTCAAGACAGCACGATTGAAAACGGCCTGAATTTCTGGTGCGTCAGTGACAACTTGCGCAAAGGCGCGGCCTTGAATGCAGTGCAGATTGCGGAACTTCTTGGGAATCGCATTCTGAAGAAGGGCTAACACCGTTAGAATCGGTGGAGTTTCGGGGCACTCCATAGCGGGGTGCCCCTTTTTATTGTTTCGAGTTCCGATCCAGTGCTTGTGGTGCGTCTCCATTGTAGTTCCCGTCCGCAAGAAAATGGCAAAAACTGTTCCATTGGAAATGGCGCTACAATCGCGCGCTCAACCCCATAATTTTATGGTGTTTGGACACAGTGGTGTGCTTCGTCGGTCACGGAGCACCCGCAAGAGTTGATGGATTGCCTTAGTTCCGCCTTAGTTCCGCAACAATCCAGCCCGATTCTGCGGAAAGCTTTGTTTACACAACGAAAAGCTGCACCGGGGATGTCAGTTATGAAGCCGATCACAGAAGACCAAGTTTCGTCTTTGATGGAGGGTTTGGAAACGCGAGAGAAGCGGGCGATGAAACGCCTGTCAGATGCCGTGTCCAACTCCAGTCGCCATTCGGGTCGCGCAACGGCGCGTATCCTCAAATTCGGGCGGCCGGCCTCAAGTAGCTTTAAGAAGCTTGTTTCCGCGGATGTGATCGCGCTTTCGAAAGAGCGCGCGGAGAAGGCTGCAAAAAGCACTGCACACGGACGTTTCCTTTATTTGGTGCCGAGCCACACGCGCTGAGGCAGCGCAACAAAGTAACCAGTTCTCCAGGCCTATTGAGCGATACTTTGGAGAACGACATGTCGATGAAACTGAAATTGCGACCGCGCGGCGATGTTGCAGTAGACCGCCTATCGGGAAAACCGCAGGGCGCATTTCGAAGCGTGAGAGTTTCGCGTAGCCCCTCGAACAAAAACGCACCTGAGTTCCGGTCTATCCGGAGCCGGCCACTCAGCAGCGGCATGCTTTTCAAGCAATGATCAGAAGCGCTCGGCGCGGAGCACTTGGGCATCCGTGATCGAGACAACGCCAATGTGTTTTTCAACGACGGCGAAAGCGGCTTCGAGCAACGCGTCCAGGCGTTCCGGCTTTATGAGACAGACAACGGCCACCATCCCGGTAGCACGTGAAATCTGACCTTCCCGGCTCCATGGGCCGGAGCGTCCTGATCCCGCTTTGACGGGAAGCACGGTATAGCCGGTGACGTCAGCCTCTGAGAGTGTGTCGGTCAAACGCCTTTGGAGCGCCGCCTCGATGATAATTTCCACACGTTTTGCGTCATGTGTTTCCATGGGTCAGCCTCCGATGACTAGTGTGGCTATAGCGGCGTAAATGGGAATGCCGATTACAAGATTGAACGGGAACGTTACGCCGAGCGAGAGTGTCAGATAAATTGATGGTTTGGCTTCCGGCAGGGCGACCCGCATCGCAGCCGGAACCGCAATGTAAGAAGCGGACGCCGACAGGACCATCAGAAGCGCGGCACCACCAGCGGATAGGCCGATCAGCAGCGCAAGAACCAAACCACATGCGGCGCCGATTGGCGGCATCAGGACGCCGAACGCAACGGCGCCTGGGCCGAGATCCCCGCGGCTGTCACGCAGGCCGCGGCCTGCAACAAGGCCCATATCGAGAAGGAACAGGCACAAAACGCCTTGGAAGGGGGCGACAATAAATGACGAGATTGTCGCCAGGCCTTCTTCCCCCGTGATCGCACCGATGGCGAATGAGCCTACAAGGAGCACGATCGACCCGTTGGTCAGGATTTCTCGATAGAGTGCGCCGTCGGCTTGTCCCTGACCGCCGGAGCGGGAGAGGAGCCAAAGCGCCGACATAATTGCGGGGGCTTCCATGATGGCCGCGACGGCAACCATATAACCTTCACTGTCGATCGAGCGCCCTTCGAGAACAGATGTTGCAGCGACGAATGTAACAATGGAGATCGAGCCATAGTGCGCCGCAACGGCGGCCCTGTTCGTATTGTCGAAACTTGTCAAAACTTTAAGCAAGAAGAAGGCGATAACAGGCAGTCCGAATGAGAGAACCATTCCTGCAACAAGTGACAGAACAAGTGTTGTATCGACCCCATGGGCCGCGACCCCGGCACCGCCTTTGAAACCGATGGCGAACAAGAGATAGATCGACATACCCCTGGCGACGGCTTCGGGTATCGCAAGATCAGATCGTGCGAAGGCCGCAAGAAGTCCAAGGGCAAAGGACAGAATGATTGGCGAGATCAGGTTATCTGCCGCCAGTGCAATTATTTCGTTCACGCGTTCCGAGTCCTTTTAGCGAATCCGACGCGCTCTCATAGTGACTAGAGTGGCACAAATCCACCGTCGCGCGGATCATAGTTCAACAGGCTACCGCTTGAAATGTCTTTCCAAAGACCATGTAGCGTGAGATCGCCGCTTTCCACAGATTTTTGAACGAAAGGGAAGGTCATAAGGTTCTCGAGAGATATCAAGACAGCTTCTTTTTCGAGCGCGCGGAGAAACTCTTCTTCGTCATCGGTTTTCTCGAGGCGTTCGTAGCCGGGCCTCAATATGTCCATCCAGCGGCCAACAAAGCTTGTGCTTTCTTCAAGCGCCGGAGCGCCGCCCGAGCACATCGCGTGGCAGCCGGCAACACCTCCACAGGAGGAGTGTCCTATTACGATTACATGTGCGACTTTGAGACTTGTAACCGCGTATTCGATCGCGGCGGATGTGCCGTGTTTTTGGCCATCGTGCTCGCACGGAGGGACGAGGCTGGCAATATTGCGGTGAATGAAGAACTCACCCGGATCAGCGCCAAATATCGAGGTGACGTGCACACGGCTGTCGCAACATGAAATGATCATTGCCCGCGGGTGTTGGCCGTCGGCCGCGAGGTGTCGATACCACGACTCATTGTCACTGTAGGTGGTGGCTTTCCAGCCCTTGTAGCGGCTGACAAGATATCCAGGTAGTGGACGGGCGTGTTTCATCGTCTTGGTCCCCGAGGCCGTGAGTGCCGATAATTCGACTTAAAGACACGGCATTTTCCTCTCTCTATCAATCATTTCTTCGCCGAGCGCAATTATGCCGTGTCTCACGAGTGGTGTGGAAAGTGTGGTTGGAAGATGATGCACAATGTGGTGCCGTTTCGTCCGGTTGAGATGATTTTCGTCGATGCTGGGCATCTTGTTGACTTGGCCCGGGATCGGGGTGTGCCCCGGGCCGAGTTTATTGCGCATACAGCGCTGGAAGAAATCGCGGAGCGTTTGGCGGCGGCTGAGGCGGCATGGATGGCCGGCGAGTTCGCGCGCCTAGCGAAGATCGCGCGTTCGCTTGTGGGGATGTCCGAGCAACTGGGGATGAAGACGCTAGGGCACGTTGCTGGTGAATTGGCCTGCGTCGCTTCGGGCCACGATCATGCGGCACTTGCTGCTTTGATTGCAAGATTGGTGCGAGTGGGCGAAGGGTCACTTTCCGCCTTTGGAGATATCGCTCTTCTCTCACGCTGATCCGACCGGTCGGGGCCTTGTCGGCCTGTCTGAGTCCGTTAGGGTGGTATCTTAAGTCACCTGAAGGCAAGACATCCATGACAGCACTCACATTTGCGACCGACACCACAGACAGTCGCCCTCTGTATCTATTAGCTAAGTCGGACGTTGAGGACTGGCTTGGTGGATTGGATGACTCAGCACGCGCGTTTGCCAAGACGAGCGGTTTCACAGGGGCCGCGGGTCAGGTTGTCTTGCTGCCGGGGCCCGAAGGGAGGGTCGCTGCCGCCGCAGGAGGTTTGGGAGACGCACAGACACAGGCCAGAAAGCGATTTGTTGCTGGCGGCATGCGGTCCAAGTTGCCTGAGGGTGTGTGGCACCTGGAAACGCGCCTTGAAGCAGAAGATTTGAACGAGGCA
>CAZMRS010000276.1:0-3943 GCA_964568435.1 uncultured Boseongicola sp.
GCCAACCGTAGTTCGACTGGTCGTCATCGCCCACGCAGCAGATGTTCTTATGCCCCTGAGCGAGCAGCCTCAGCCACAGATATTGCGCGACGTTCGTGTCCTGATACTCGTCCACGAGAATGTACCGGAACCAGTGTTGATACTGCTCCAAAACGTCCGAGTGGTTCTGAAAAATCCACACCACATGAAGTAACAAGTCCCCGAAATCCACAGCATTCAGCGTTTTGAGGCGCGCCTGATATTGCTCGTAGATCTCAACACCCATGTGATTGAAGGCACCGTGCTCCCCCGTTGGCACGCTTTCCGGCGTCCAAGCCCGGTTTTTCCACCCATCAATGATGTGCGCCAACTGCCGTGCTGGCCAGCGCTTCTCGTCGATATTCGCTGCAACCACCAACTGCTTCAGCAAGCGCACCTGATCGTCGGTGTCCAAAATCGTGAAGTTCGATTTGAGGCCGACCAATTCTGCATGCCGCCTGAGAAGCTTCACGCAAATCGCATGAAACGTCCCCAGCCACGGCATCCCCTCAACCGCGTGACCCAGCAAGCCGCCGACCCGGTTCTTCATTTCACGGGCAGCCTTGTTGGTAAACGTCACCGCCAAAATCTCATTTGGCCGCGCCTGACCGGTCGACATCAAATGCGCAATCCGCGTCGTCAAGGCTTTTGTCTTCCCGGTCCCCGCCCCGGCCAGCATCAACACAGGCCCCTCGAGAGTTTCCACCGCCTCGCGTTGGGCGTCGTTCAGACCATCCATGTAGGGCATGGATGGCCGCGCCATCGCCTGTTGCGACAGCGGAATGCGATCCGGAAAATCACTCTCGTCCGAGAAACTGCTCATGGCCGCACACTAACCGCTCTCGCGTCCAAGGAAAAGAGGGTGTTCGCGCTCTGTTCTGCATTGACGGTGACGCCTTTGATCGCAGCGACTGCCTCCGGCGGGAGTATTTTTGCCAGAAAGAAAACACGGGGGCTTTTCTGTCCCCAAACCTTGGGCTTATAGGAAAACCATGAGCCTCGACATCCGCTACCCCGCCATCTCCGATCTGCGCGACCGCGCCCGCAAGCGCGTGCCGCATTTTGTGTTTGAATATCTCGACAGCGCGACCGGTGTTGAGGACCAGCACCAGCGCAATATGGATGCGCTACGGTCTGTCCAGTTCATGCCGGGGATCCTCGAAGGGCCAATGGAGCCTGACCTTTCCACCACCTTCCTCGGCCGTGACTACCCGCTGCCCTTTGGCTGTGCCCCCGTCGGTATGTCCGGCATCATGTGGCCCGCAGCAGAAAAGATCCTCGCCGCCGCTTGCGCCAAAGCAGGCCTGCCCTACACGATGTCCACGACAGCCACGGTCGAACCAGAGACCCTCGCCCCCCACATCGGGGATCAGGGCTGGTTCCAGATGTACATGCCGCGCAAGACTGAAATCCGCGCCGACATGCTCCGGCGTGCGAAGGAGGCAGGGTTTCACACGCTTGTTCTGACCGTCGACGTTCCGGTCGACAGCCGCCGTGAACGCCAGCGGCGCGCGAACCTGCAAATCCCCCCGCGCCTCAACGCCCAGATGTTCTGGTCGATGATGCTGCACCCATCCTGGACTCTGGGCACCCTGCGCGAAGGCATCCCAAGCCTGAAATTCGGCGAAAGCTACGTCCCCGGCGACGCTCAGTACGACTCCATGGCCCACGCCGGTCACATCATTCGTGGCCAACCGGGTTGGGACGATGTGGATCAAATCCGCGAGCTTTGGGACGGCCCCATGATCATCAAGGGCGTCCTGAAGACCGAGGACGCCAAACGCCTCGTCGACAAAGGCGCCGACGCCATCTGGGTTTCAAACCACACAGGCCGCCAATTCGACGCTGGCCCCACCTCTATCCACATCCTCCCCAAGATGCGCAAAGCCCTGCCAGACACCCCGCTCATCTTCGACAGCGGTGTGACCAACGGCACCGACATCCTGCGGGCTCTCGCGCTCGGGGCCGATTTCGTCATGATGGGCCGCGCATGGCACTACGCCGTCGGGGCGCTGGCCGAAAAGGGCCCTCCCCATCTCATTCACATCCTGAAGGATGATATCGAACTCGTGATGGGCAACCTGGGCACCCGCACTCTGAAAGACCTTGAAGGTGCTCTGATCCGGCCAGACTGGGCCTGACCGACCCTACTCACCCTTTCACAAATACCTCCAAGGGGGTGCGGGGGATGGGACGTCCCCCGCTGACCGCGACGCCTACGCGCCGAATGTCTGCATTCGCACGGGGGCGGCGCAAAACGGCAAGACCACTTGCCGTTACCTCCCCTGATCGTTAACAAATGCTGCAACTGCGAAGGAAGGGGACATTACCATGGCCGATTTCAAGAAAATCCTCATTGCCAACCGAGGAGAAATCGCCATCCGCGTTATGCGTGCCGCAAACGAGTTGGGCAAACGAACCGTCGCTGTCTACGCAGAAGAAGACAAACTTTCCCTTCACCGCTTCAAAGCTGACGAGGCCTACCAGATCGGGAAAGGCCTCGGCCCCGTCGCGGCCTACCTGTCTATCGATGAAGTGATCCGTGTCGCCCGCGCATGCGGTGCAGATGCGATCCACCCGGGCTACGGCCTTCTCTCCGAAAACCCTGAGTTCGTCGATGCCTGCGCCAAGAACGGCATCACCTTCATCGGCCCGAAAGCCGACACTATGCGCGCGCTCGGTGACAAAGCGTCCGCTCGCAAGGTCGCCATCGCGGCCGATGTACCCGTCATCCCGGCCACCGAAGTCCTCGGCGATGACATGGCCAAGATCAAGAAGCAGGCCAAGGACATTGGCTACCCGATGATGCTCAAGGCCTCTTGGGGCGACGGCGGTCGTGGAATGCGCCCGATCTATTCCGAAGACGAACTTGAAGAGAAAGTCCTCGAAGGCCGCCGCGAAGCCGAAGCCGCATTTGGCAATGGCGAAGGCTACCTCGAAAAAATGATCATGCGTGCACGGCACGTCGAAGTTCAGATCCTCGGTGACAGCCAGGGCAACATCTATCACCTTTGGGAACGCGACTGCTCCGTCCAGCGCCGCAACCAAAAAGTCGTCGAACGCGCCCCTGCCCCTTACCTCTCAGGCGCCCAGCGCGAACGCATCTGTAACCTTGGCAAGAAAATCGCCGAACAGGTGAACTACGAATGCGCCGGCACCATCGAATTCCTGATGGACATGGATTCGGGCGAATTTTACTTCATTGAAGTGAACCCCCGCGTACAGGTCGAACACACCGTCACCGAAGAAGTCACCGGCATCGACATCGTCCAGGCGCAGATCAAGATCGCCGAAGGCAAAAGCCTGATGGAAGCCACCGGCACAGCCTCGCAGTACGACGTCGCCCTCAACGGCCACGCCATTCAGTGCCGCGTCACCACTGAAGACCCAACCAACAACTTCATTCCCGACTATGGCCGCATCACGGCCTACCGGGGTGCCACGGGTATGGGCATCCGCCTCGATGGTGGCACAGCCTACTCCGGCGCGGTCATCACACGGTACTACGACTCGCTTCTCGAAAAAGTCACGGCATGGGCCCCGACGCCCGAAGCCGCCATTGCCCGCATGGACCGTGCGTTGCGCGAATTCCGCATCCGCGGCGTGTCGACCAACATTGCCTTCGTCGAGAACCTGCTGAAGCACCCGACGTTCCTGAACTACGAATACCACACCAAATTCATCGATGAGACGCCCGAGCTCTTCGACTTCAAAAAGCGCCGTGACCGCGCCACGAAGATCCTCACCTACATCGCCGACATCTCGGTCAACGCACACCCCGAAACCGTAGGGCGCCCGAAACCGGCTGCCGACGCGCGCGAACCCATCGCTCCGAAACTCAAAACCGACGCACCAAAACCCGGCACCCGCAACATCCTTGAAGAGTTCGGCCCAGAAGCGCTCGCCGACTGGATGCTCGACCAGA
>CAZMRS010000276.1:3972-4188 GCA_964568435.1 uncultured Boseongicola sp.
ATCACCGACACCACGATGCGCGACGGCCACCAGTCGCTCCTTGCAACGCGCATGCGCTCGATCGACATGATCAACGCAGCACCCGCCTATGCCGCAAACCTGCCCGAGCTCTTTTCGATGGAATGCTGGGGCGGCGCAACATTCGACGTATCTTATCGCTTCCTGCAGGAATACCCCTGGCAGCGCCTCCGCGACCTGAGGAGCCGCCTGCCAAAC
>CAZMRS010000277.1:0-4179 GCA_964568435.1 uncultured Boseongicola sp.
CGTGGCTCGGATCTACGCTACAACTTGCGCATCTCTCTGGAAGAAGCGTTTCAAGGCCTGCAGAAAACCATTCAGGTACCGAGCGCCGTAGGCTGCGACGTCTGCAACGGAACTGGTGCTCAAGGCGGTGCAGAGCCAACAAACTGCCCGACATGTTCCGGCATGGGCAAAGTGCGCGCCCAGCAAGGTTTTTTCACCGTCGAGCGTACCTGCCCAACATGCTCCGGTATGGGCCAAATCATCCAGAATCCTTGCACCAACTGTGGCGGTGCGGGCCGGGTCGAGAAAGACCGATCACTGTCAGTCAACATCCCGGCCGGAGTTGAAACCGGCACGCGTATTCGTTTGGCCGGGGAAGGCGAAGCCGGACTTCGTGGGGGTCCAACCGGCGATCTTTACATATTCATCGAAGTGTCCGAGCACGCCTTGTTCCAGCGTGATGGATCAAACTTGTATTGCCGCGTACCGGTCTCGATGGCCTCTGCCGCAATGGGCGGTGATATCGAAGTTCCCACCATCGACGGTGGCCGCAGCCGTGTGAAAGTGCCAGCCGGCAGCCAGTCAGGGCGGCAAATGCGTCTGCGTTCGAAAGGTATGCCAGCACTTCGCGGCGGTGCACCGGGCGATATGTTCATCGAACTGGCTGTCGAAACACCGGTTAATCTGACGGCACGACAGAAAGAACTGCTCAAAGAGTTCGACGAGTTGTCTGAAGAGAACAACCCGGAGTCCTCCGGCTTTTTTCGCAAGGTGAAGTCGTTCTGGGATGACATGAAGAGCTGACGAGACGGTCACTCTTCAACTGGCATTTAACGGTATCTTCACCCTGACCTTCTTTCTTCTGGGTCATGACGGGATCAAATTCTTTTGACGAGGCTCCGTTGCCCTTGTTTGGCGTGCCTGACGGAAAGCCCGCAAGAAAACCACCCTCGTACCTCGCCGATCATCGCAAGCGCCTCAGAGCACGATTCGTGACCGGCGGTGCCGCTGCTGTTCCGGACTATGAACTGCTGGAACTGGTTCTCTTCCGTGCCATTCCCCGCCAAGACGTCAAACCGTTGGCACGACACCTTCTGGAGACGTTTGGGGATTTCAACGGGGTCATTTCCGCGCAACCCGACCGATTGTTGGACGTTTCTGGCGTGGGGCAAAGTGTGGTCACCGAACTCAAGATCGTCGAGGCGGCGGCGCATCGTTTGGCTCGCTCACAAGTCATGCACCGCGCCATCGTGTCATCGTGGGATGCGCTTCTGGACTACTGCCACACGGCCATGGCCCACCGGGATACCGAGCAGTTTCGTGTCCTGTTTCTGGATCGTAAGAACGTATTGATCGCGGATGAAGAGCTTGCCAAAGGTACTGTCGACCATGTGCCGGTTTATCCGCGTGAGGTTGTGAAACGCGCGCTCGAGCTGAATGCGTCCGCGCTGATCGTGGTGCATAACCATCCGTCCGGCGATCCTACGCCATCACAGTCCGACATCGACATGACCCAGCAGATTCAATCCGCCGCCGAGGCGTTGGGCCTAACAGTTCACGATCATCTCGTCATCGGGAAATCGGAAGAATTCTCTTTTAGATCAGCTGGTTATCTTTAGCGTGCAGCAATTTCCAGATCACGATAGAGTGTATCGATCACGATCATATCGCCCAGCAATTCGCATGTCGGCATTGCAAGCGACAGGCGTCGCGACAGGAACCCGCCAAGACGATCCGTTTGAACGGACGTCACATCGACCGTGCGTGCGCACGTCTCGGATGTAACTTCAGCCTCCACACTCAGGCGGACTGCTCCACTACTGGGAGCGTCAGCAGCAGGGAACGTGTACACCTCTGCCATTGCGCCAGAACCGTCGCCTAGAACCGTAAAAGACCCGACCGCGCCACGATCTTCCGACAGTGCTGCGTTGGTATGTCCTTCACCGCCATAAGCCGCATCAAACTCCATCGCATGAAGCGCTAAAACCTTTTGACCCTCCCATATCAAAGCGGCGCGGAATAGATCGCGAACTTCGGGAACCTCGACATACAAGCTCTGCGTGTCACCATCAGCGAAGGACACCGTGACAACGGCTTGATCCGAAAACGCCGGCAGATCGACCGACAAACGACCGTTCCCATCGAGCTGCCAGTCGGCTCCCAGCTCTCCGTGGCTGATACGAACCGACTGTTCTGTCAGGCACGGGGCCACAACCTCGATCCAGATGAGGCCCTGGTCGCCTGCTATTGCATCCACGTCGTTGCTGCATGGACGCTCCAAGGGAGTAAGAGATGCGTCCTCCAATGGCAGTTCGGGCAGCGGTGGGTCGTCTGTAATGCGATCGCGAACTGCGGGCTCGGGAGGCTCGAACGGGACGAGCGTCGCGGCTGGCGGGACAGGCAAACTTCTCCCTTCGGCACCCTGCTGCATCACCTCGCTCGCGTTCGGCGCAAGGCCGCGCACCGCGATGTCGGTGTCCTTGGCGAGCACGTTCTGCATTATGTGCCCGGCCGAGAATGCCAGCGCCAGAACCGACAAAGTCAGAATGATCCGCCGTCGTGTAGCGGGGTCTTTAAAGCCCAATCCTGTCTCCGTTATCGATGCAATTCGCATCTGCCGCGTCTTACTGGCGGCCCTTCGTTGAAAAAGAGGTAACTTACAATTGGACGAGTTACCCAGAGCGGAATTGCTCCCGCAAATAATTTCCAACAAATTGAAGCGTTTGAATCACAGGCAGCAAGAAGCGCCTTAAAGCGCTCCGTGGCAGTGCTTGAACTTCTTACCAGACCCGCAGGGGCATTGATCGTTTCGGCCCGGGTTTCCCCAAGTCGTTGGATCATCGGCAACAAAGCCAGCCGCAATGGCTTCTTCGGTTGGCTCTGGAAGCCCGCCATTGCTTTCCTCCGCAGGCACAGCCTGACCTACCGCCGCTTGTTGCTGAGCAAGCATCTGCTGCATCATGGCCTGCTGTTCTTCTTCTGTCATTGGTCGGATCTGGGCAAGCTTCTGAGTGACCTCGCCCCGCAGCCCGTCAAGTAAGCCTTCGAACAACTGGAATGCCTCGGTCTTGTATTCGTTCAGCGGATCGCGCTGCGCGTACGCACGGAAGCCAACTACCGAGCGCAAATGCTCCAAAGTCAGCAGGTGTTCGCGCCATTTTGCGTCCATTGTCTGAAGCAAAAGCTGCTTTTCGATGGACCGCATGTTCTCTTCGCCAAATTGGCCAGATTTCGCAGCCATGAATTCGTCAGAGGCGGAATAGAGGCGTTCACGGATTTCCTCATCGTCCACACCCTCTTCGTTGCCCCATTCCACGACCGGAGCGATGACGCCAAGCTGCTCTTCCATGTCAGCCTTCAGACCTTCCATGTTCCACTGATCGGCATATGACTTCGGCGGCATGTGCACATCGACAAGATCGTCGATCACCTGGTGGCGCATGTCCTGAACGATTTCTTCCAGTTCGTCGGCTTCCATGATTTCGCGGCGCTGCCCGAAGATCACCTTACGCTGGTCGTTCATAACATCATCGAACTTCAGAAGCTGTTTACGGATGTCAAAGTTGCGGCCCTCGACTTTGGCTTGGGCACGCTCGAGCGACTTGTTGACCCATGGATGCTTGATTGCCTCTCCTTCGTTCATGCCGAGTGTCGAGAGCACTTTGTCTAAACGTTCTGACCCAAAGATCCGCATTAGATCGTCTTCCAGGCTCAAGAAGAACGATGAACGACCCGGGTCACCCTGACGACCCGAGCGACCGCGGAGCTGATTGTCGATACGGCGGCTCTCGTGGCGTTCAGTCGCCAAGACGTAAAGGCCACCTGCGGCAAGCACCTTCTCTTTTTCATCTGCAACTTCGGCTTCGATCTTGGAGCGCACATATTCCGGATCAGCCTCGGGATCGTCAGCAAGCGCTTGAAGCACCCGCATTTCCACATTACCGCCAAGCTGAATGTCGGTGCCGCGACCGGCCATGTTGGTCGCGATTGTCACCGCTCCAAGTTTACCGGCATCCGCAACGATCTGCGCTTCTTGTTCGTGCTGGCGCGCATTCAGAACGTTGTGTGCAATGCCTTCCTGCTCAAGCCGCTGACTGATGAACTCGGACCGTTCGATGGATGTCGTGCCGACAAGGACCGGTTGGCCTGTCGCGTTGGCTTCTTTGATTTGCTTGACGACACCGTCGAATTTCTCTTTGG
>CAZMRS010000278.1:0-4173 GCA_964568435.1 uncultured Boseongicola sp.
ATGCGAGTTGCTTAACTAATTTGCAGTGCTGATGAAGCGATGTCGTTTTCGCATGGCAATCGCCGCAAACTGGCCGCGCTGGATTCGCCCCTGGTGTATTAAGCGTTGAACTTGTTTTTTCGGAGCCATCGATATGAGTGAAGCCAGAGAACGTCGTCGGGCGCGTGGGGGCGGAGGCGCGGCCCGCCGTGCGGAGCGCACATCTTTCCGGCTGGAAGTGGCGCGCTTTATCGAGCGCAACATCCCGAACTTTGAAGTGCTGACTGAAGAGGCGCTTCAGGTCATCGAAGAGAACGCAGAAACGGTTCTTGAAGAGGTCGGAGTTGCGTTTGTCGATAATCCGGATGCTTTGGCTCTTTGGAAGGATGCGGGGGCAGATATCGATGGCGAAAGGGTTCGTTTGCCAAGAGGATTGGCGCGTAGTCTTTGCAAGACTGCACCGTCGCGGTTCACGCAGCATGCCCGGAACCCGGAGCGCAACGTTGAGATCGGAGACAATACGCTGGTTCTGGCACCGGTGTATGGTCCGCCGTTCGTGCGAGATGTCGCCGGTGGACGGCGCTACGCAACGATTGAAGACTTCCGCAAGTTTGTGAAGCTGACGTATTTGTCGAAATGGCTGCACCACTCGGGTGGTACGGTTTGTGAGCCGACGGATGTGGCTGTGAATAAGCGCCATCTCGATATGCTCATGGCGCATATGACGTTGTCTGATAAGCCATTTATGGGGTCGGTGACCGAGCCTATCCGTGCGCAGCACTCGGTGGAGATGTGCGAAATTCTGTTTGGAAAGGAATTCGTCGCGCAGAACACAGTGATGACATCGCTCATCAACATCAATTCGCCGCTGACCTTTGACTCCACGATGATGGGTGCGATGGAGGTGTATGCGCGCAACAACCAGGCTTCGATCATCTCGCCGTTTATCGTTGGTGGCGCGATGGCACCTGTCAGTGTCGCTGGAACATTGACGCAGGTCTTGGCCGAGGTTCTGGCCGGCGTTGCCTATAGCCAGCTTGTGAAGCCGGGTGCACCGGTGATTGCTGGTACTTTCGTCACTTCGATCGATATGAACTCTGGCGCGCCGACCTTTGGAACGCCTGAGGCAGCCCACATCACATACGGTATGGGGCAGTTGGCACGCCGACTGGGCTTACCTTACCGTTCGGCCGGGTCCTTTTGCGGATCGAAACTGCCGGATGCTCAGGCCGCGTATGAGACGGCAAACTCGCTCAATGCCGGTTTGATGTCGGGTGTGAACTTTATGCTTCACGCAGCGGGGTGGCTCGAGGGTGGCTTGGTCGCGAGCTTTGAGAAGTTCGTCATGGATGCCGACCAGCTGGGCGTTTTGCATCATCTGGCGCGTGGCGTGGACGTCTCGGAGAACGGGCAGGCGATGGATGCCATTCGGGAAGTTGGCCCCGGTGGGCACTATCTGGGCTGTGCACACACTCAGGCCAATTTCAAAGAGGCGTTCTGGCGGAGCGATTTGCTTGACTACAAGCCGTTTGAGACCTGGAGCGAAGAGGGTGGTCGAGACACCGTGGCATTGGCGTCGGCGCGTGTCGAAAAGATGCTGAACGATTATCAGGCACCGCCGATGGATGTTTCTGTCAGAGAGGCACTGGATGCCTATGTTGCTGAAAAGAAGGCGGCGGAGCCTGACGCATTTGGTTGAGTTATCGGGGCTGGCCTAGCCGGTTTGAACCTGTCGCGAAATGAGCAGCCGCGCTTCGCCCATTAGGGCGATCAACACTTCGAGGTGGCGAGATACTGAGTATCCGACATCGCCTGTCTTGCGTGTGGCCTCGAGTTCGGCCTCTGTTTGAATAAGGTCTTGCAGCACGCGTTCAGAGCAAGCCGTGTAGGATTCCAGAACACGCGCCAAGGTGCGTTCGCGGCTATAGTTTGCCAACCCTAACCGGGCGGCGCGTGTCAGGAGGCGCGGGCGTCTTAGGGCAATTATGTAGTCCAGTGTATCTCGCATCGAGGTGTCCTTTTGTCATATGGGCACATCTTTAATGCAACTTAAAGGAGTGTTGCGATTATTGCGCGACATACGTTCGGGCTTATTTTCAATTGTTTACATTTGTGTCTGCATCTTCAATCAATCGGTCATGTTAACTTCGCAGCAATAATTGCAACCATAGGTTGTTAACTGCTAAGCTCCTATTTAGGCGAGGGTCTCGCAATCCAAATTCATGGTCCGATGCAGAAGGAGGCCGCCATGCAAACTGTTGTTGAAAGAGAGATGCTGGATCAGGTTCCCGATTGGGTTCCCCAGGAAGTACATCGGTATCTGGCACATACAGTCCATGGTCGGTCTATTCGCGAACTTGCACGTGAAGCGGGCTGTCATGCGTCGACGGTTTTGCGACAGGTTCGCCGGTATGAAACCCGCCGCGATGACTTCTTGGTTGACCGTGCCTTGTCGCGTTTATGCGCGCAGCGCGGCCCACAGAAGTCGGAGCGCACTTGTTGCAAGGATCAAGAGACTATGACGACTGTTTTGGCCGTGAAAGACGTCGAAATGCCGAATGAAGCTGCCATACGGGCGGAAGCCCCACGCGTGTTGCGGCGCTTAAATGAGCCTGGCGCCTGCCTCGCAATAGCCGAAGAGATGGAGAAGGCGGTCATTGTTCGCGAGGATGCCTCTGGTCAGACTCTCCGCACAGCGGTGATGGAACGGCCCATGGCGGAAGCAATGGCGCTGAAAGAGTGGGTCAGTCTGCATTCTGACGGGCGCATCAAGCGGTATAGGATCAGCACGACTGGCCGGCATGCCTTGAAGCGATTTCTGGCTGAGGAAGAGGCGGTGCGCGCGGGGCTTGCCGAGGAGGCCAACCCTTACCTGGCGCAGCATGGCGAACATATTGTTAAGAAAGACACCAGTAGCGTCGGCGCGCGTCGGCGCGTTCGCTATAACGCCACTGAGAGCCCACTACTTTCTTTGGCGCGTCGGCGTGACAAGTCGGGCCAGCCGTTTCTTGGGCCGGATCTTGTGGCTGCCGGTGAGCGGTTGCGCGAAGATTTCGAGCTTGCTCAGATGGGACCGAGGGTTGCGCAAAACTGGGACAAGTTTCTGACCGGTGGAGGGCGGGGTGACTTTGCTGGTTCAAACGATGGTGGGGGTTCGGATGCAGCCCGCCAACGCGTTATGGACGCGTTGACGGATTTGGGCCCTGGCCTTGGGGATGTTGTCTTGCGGTGCTGCTGCTTTCTTGAAGGCATGGAGGCGGTTGAAAAGCGCATGGGTTGGTCGGCGCGTTCGGGAAAGATTGTGCTGCGCATTGCGCTGATACGACTGAAGAAGCACTACGATACCGTTTCGGAAAACTGGTCTCCGCTTATTGGTTGAGTGCCAGACGCGCCTTGATTGCAGTTTTTGCATACCCGTCATGTGCGACCTTTCGAAGGTTGGACTTGAGGGAGTGAAGGGGTTACATCGGAGCCAAGAGGAGCTCCGATGACCCAAAAAGACCTGAAAATTCCCGCGCTGCGGCATCCGGAAAAACAGCGACGCCCTGACAATGCGCAGCCGAAGAAACCCGATTGGATTCGCGTGAAAGCACCGGTCAGCGAGGGATATAAGTCCACGCGCGATATTATGCGTGAGCACAAGCTTGTGACAGTTTGCGAAGAAGCGGGTTGTCCGAACGTGGGTGAGTGTTGGAGCCAGGGGCACGCCACCATGATGATCATGGGTGAGGTCTGCACGCGCGCCTGTACGTTTTGCAATATTGCGACCGGCAAGCCGCCTGAGGCGCTTGATGTATTCGAGCCTGGGCGCGTTGCCGATGCTGTCAAAAAGCTTGGTTTGAATCACGTGGTGATTACGTCGGTTGACCGCGATGACGTCGAAGATGGGGGCGCAGAGCATTTTGCGCAGACCATTCGCGCCGTGCGCCGCCAAAGCCCGAATACGACGATTGAAATCCTCACGCCGGATTTCCTACGCTGCGATCCGTCAGTGCTTGAAATAGTGGTGAAGGCGAAGCCGGATGTTTTCAATCATAATCTGGAAACGGTACCTGGTCTTTACCCCGAAGTGCGTCCGGGTGCCCGATACTTCCACTCTCTTCGTCTTTTGCAGCGGGTGAAGGAACTTGATCCGACAATGTTCACCAAGTCCGGAATTATGGTTGGCCTGGGCGAAGACAAGCAGGCGGTTCA
>CAZMRS010000279.1:0-2503 GCA_964568435.1 uncultured Boseongicola sp.
AGGACCTTCTCGCCGACGAAAGCCAGCAATGGGCGAAGATCGCCGATCAGATGCGAGACGTGAAAAAGACCTTCGGCAAAGATGCCGAGGGTGGCGCGCGTCGGACGATCTTTGCGGAAGCGACCGAAGTCGAAGATGTCCCGCTTGAGGCCATGATCGACCGGGAGCCGATCACGGTTGTTTGCAGTCAGATGGGCTGGATCCGCGCAATGACGGGCCACATCGATCTCGCTCGTGAGCTGAAGTTCAAGGACGGCGACGGGCCGCGGTTCATTTTCCACGCCGAGACGACCGATCGTTTGTTGGTCGCAGGCTCGAATGGGCGGTTTTATACGCTTTCAGCGTCGAACCTGCCGGGTGGACGCGGGATGGGCGAGCCCGTGCGCCTGATGGTCGATCTGCCAAACGAAGCCGAGATCGTGTCGCTGTTCATTCACGCACCAGGTCGGAAGCTTTTGGTCGCTTCGACGGCGGGTGATGGGTTTGTCGTGGCCGAAGACGACATCGTGGCGCAGACGCGGGCGGGTAAGCAGGTTCTGAACGTGAAAGGCGACGTAAAGGCGTTGGTCTGCAAGCCGGTCGAAGGCGATCACGTTGCAGCCGTGGGTGAGAACCGAAAGATGCTTGTCTTCCCGGTTTCTGATCTCCCTGAGATGGGGCGCGGCAAGGGTGTCCGGCTTCAGAAATACAAGGATGGCGGTTTGCGCGATGCGCGCACCTTTACCCTGGAAGACGGGCTGTCATGGCTCGACCCTGCAGGTCGAACGCGGACGGTAAGTGCTGCGGACCTAGCTGAGTGGATGGGCGCGCGGGCGAGTGCCGGGCGGATGGCTCCGCGTGGGTTCCCGCAGGACAACCGGTTCACCTGAACGGATGGCGGCGACCAACCTTTCCACCGATTTCCAAGGCAAACGATCCCGCGTCTTCAAGATGTCCTTTGTTATGGGGGTTTTGACGGTTCTGACGCTTGGGGTTTATCGGTTCTGGATGAAAACGCGCCTGCGCCGGTACTACTGGTCATCCATCCGACCCGGCGGGCACCCGTTGGAATATGTGGGCGACCCGCTGGAAAAACTCCTTGGGTTCTTCATCGCAGTCGTGATCCTGGCCTTCTACATTGGGGTCGTAAACCTGATCCTGATGTTTGTGAGCTTCTCGCTGTTTGACGGAAACACGGTGGCCTACTTT
This sequence comes from uncultured Boseongicola sp., assembly GCA_964568435.1. Classification (GTDB taxonomy): domain Bacteria; phylum Pseudomonadota; class Alphaproteobacteria; order Rhodobacterales; family Rhodobacteraceae; genus Boseongicola. The sequence goes on from CAZMRS010000279.1 coordinate 1,189, forward strand.
GCATCCTTCATCGGTGTCATTCCCATTTGGTTCTACGCCCGCTACCGGGCGCGGCGGTATGTCTACGGGCGGACCCGGTGGCGCGGCATTCGTTTCGGCGTCGATCCGGCCGCGTGGGGCTATGCGTGGCGCGCGATGGTGTACTGGACGCTCGCACTTGGAAGCCTGACGCTGCTTTGGCCGCTGATGACGCATCGGCTGGAGAAATTCCGCTGGGATCGCACCTGGTACGGCGATCGTCAATTTCACCAGGGCGGCACAGCGAAGAGCCTTGCGAAGGGGATGATCCCGTTCTGGCTGGTGCTTTTCGGAGGCGGTGCATTCTCGGTTCTTGCGGTCATCGGAGCCGAGGCCGAGTCAGCCTCATTGCCGTTCTTCTTGGAAGAGTCGGTCGTAGAAGTGGTGCTGGGGTTCTCAATTTTGCTGCTGCCGGTTCTGGCCATCGCCTTCGCCTACTACTCCGTCCGCAGCTTCCGGGTATTGACGGCGGCCAAGTCTGCCGGGGCTGTGGTGTTCCGCTCCAAAGCGCGTGCGTCGCGTGTGATTGGCATTTACATTCTAGGCTACGGACTGACCGGTTTCATCAGCACGATGCTCGCGGTGGGGGTCGGGTTCATTTACCTTTTCATCCTGTTCACCGGCGCCGGCATGGATTTCTCGCTAGATAATATGGACAACCTTTCGGCACCGGGCTTGGTCATACAAGCCTTTGGTATCGCGATGTACTTCATGGTCTTTGTCATCTGGGCGACGCTGCGCCATGTCTTCGTGACGCTCCCCATTTGGAGGCACTACGCAGAAACGCTGGAGGTCATTGGGTCAGAATCGATCTACACAATTCGCCAACGTGACCGCGACGTGCATCGCGAGGCGGAAGGCTTTGCCGAGGCATTGGATTTGGGGGCCGCGATATGACCACGATCCATGTCGGCGAAGGTCCTGGCAGCCCTGAAGGCTTCGCAGATTTTCTGGATGGTCGGTCTGCGCGCGTGCAAAGAGTCGCGTTTGAAATTGATGACGTGGCACGCACGATCACCATCCGCCCCCCCGAAGGACCGGAGGAGGTTTGGCCGTTGTCAGAACTGCGGCAGCTTCCCGATCAGGCTGGGGACACTACGCTTATCTTAACAACGACGCGCCGCGCGCTGGCACGTCTGATCCTCACTGACCAGCAGGCTATTCACACGCTGAGATACCGCGCAACAAAGCTGTCTGCTAAACCGGTGGTGCGCGGGAAAGCACGTGTTTTTGCCTGGGCCGGGGCGGCAGTCGCCGCCGTATTTGCGATTGTGTTTGTGTTGGTGCCTGTGATGGC
>CAZMRS010000279.1:2544-4146 GCA_964568435.1 uncultured Boseongicola sp.
ATATTGCCGACGCGAGGTGAAGAAGCGCTGGGCCGGGCGACTTTGGAGCAAATCCAGACAGCGCTCGGTGATGACTTTTTCCCTGTCGATTTCTGTTACTCGTCCGAAGGCGAGGACGCGATGGACCAGATGCTTGCGAACATCGGGGGCAAGGACCTGGATCTGCCCTATCCCGTGACGGTCAGCGTCCTCGATCATTCGATGGTCAACGCCTTCGCCTTGCCGGGCGGGCAGGTCGTGTTCTTTCGGGGCATGCTGGAAGTGGCGGACAGCCCGGACGAGATAGCGGCCGTTCTGGCCCACGAGATCGGCCATGTCGCAGCGCGGGATCCGACGCGAATGGCGCTTCGGTCGGCGGGGTCTCTTGGGGTCTTGGGCTTGCTCTTCGGCGATTTCGCAGGTGGGGCTGCGGTCTTGTTCCTGGTCGAGCAGATTATCGAAGCAGACTACAGCCGCGAGGCAGAAGGCGCGGCCGACGATTTTGCCATCGCGCTTTTGCAGGAGGCGGGTGTGGATCCGGGCGCGCTGGGCGATCTGTTTCAGAAGCTCTTGGACGAAAACGGCGATGCTGAAGGAATTGCGGCGCACTTCATGTCTCATCCCGCGCTCGGGGATCGGATCGAGACGGCGCGGCGGGCAGGTGATGAAATCAGCGAGACACGACAGGTCATCAGTGATGAAGAGTGGGCAGCATTGAAATCGATCTGCGAGTAGCTTGCAGCGAACAGATGGGCGGGCTAACCCGATTAGAGGTGGAAAAGGGGCAAAGGCGATGCGGAAGACGGCTCTGGCACTATTGGTAGGCGCAGTATTGGCGGCGTGTACGACGGTCGAGGAAGAACTGGCGGAGACGCCGGAACCCCTTGGGGATTTCCGACTTGGGCACAATATCGCGATCGCTGACAACGTGGTCTTGGGACCGTTCTCACGAGAGCTGAGCGAACAAGATCTGGAGACCTCGGTGCAAAATGCCGTTGCTCAACGTCTGCGCCGCTATGACGGTGACGGTCTCTATCACCTTGGGATCGTTGTTGGTGGTATCGTTCTGGCCCAGCCAGGCATCCCTGTGGTCTATGCTCCGAGGTCCGTCATGCTCCTGGATGTGACCGTTTTTGACAACGTCACGCAGGAACGGATCAATCTGGAACCAAAACGTTTTCAGGTTGGTGAGGGCTTCCGCAATTCGGTACCGTTCATTGGCAGCGGTCTTGTGAGAGAGCCGAACGTTCAGCTCGAGAACCTCAGCCAAAACGCGGCGCGCGAGATCGAAGAATGGTTGAACCAAAACCCGGATTGGTTCCTGCCAAAACCGGGTCGCGCGCGGGTGCCATTTACCATATCGACCCCGGCGCCAACCATGGCCGACATGACGGGTCAGGATGTGGCGCAAGAAGATGCCAACTGACGCTTGATTTTCTGGCCGCGATGCCATAATTGCCCCGCCATATTTGACCCCATTCAAAGGCAAGCAGGGCAATGGCAAAGGAAAAGTTTGAACGTAATAAGCCGCACGTAAACATCGGCACGATTGGTCACGTTGACCACGGTAAGACGACGCTGACGGCGGCGATCACGAAGTACTTTGGTGACTTCAAAGCATAC
>CAZMRS010000280.1:0-4122 GCA_964568435.1 uncultured Boseongicola sp.
CTCTGTCGCTTCCACTCGATTAAGAGACATCAGGTCTTCAACCAGACGGTTCATGCGTGACGCCTCGCTGTCCATGATCTCCAAGAACCGCGCCTGAGCCGCAGGATCGTCTTTCGCAGCGCCGCGGAGTGTTTCGATAAACCCAATCAAGGCCGTCAAAGGCGTCCTTAACTCGTGACTCACATTGGCGACAAAATCACGCCGCATGGTCCCCGCCTCTTCCACTGCGGTTTGATCTTCAAAACTGATGAGAATGCCGTCTAGCTTTCCGACCGGAGCGATATGAACCAAGTACGTCATATCCCGACGCGCCTCAGTGGTGAGGTAACGCGCAGTTCGAGGCTCTTGGTCCTTTAACACGCGCTCGATCGCATCCAGCAACACAGGCTGTCTGAAGGCAGTGATGTAGTGGCGCCCAATAACACCGCGCCCCAATAGCTCGGCGCCAGCGGCATTTGCCACCTCGAGTTTCTCGCTGTTTCCAACCACGACAGCTGGAAGAGGCAGTGCGTCAACGAATTCTTGCATATGACTTGCTGACCCAAGTTAGATCGGAAATCCCGGCATGTTGTCTGGGCGCTTGATCCTAATGTAAAGCGCACTTTTGCTCATAATATACAACTTTAGCGTGTTATTTTTTGTCTTTCTTCCACTAAAGGTATTTATTTTCCCGCTCAATACCGTAACCTGCAAAGGACTGGGGCGGAATCTACTGACATATGATTCCTAAACTGCGCACGTTCGAAAGGGATGCGAACATGAGCTGGGAAGAACCTAAGCTTCGCGAACTGAATGCGACCGCATTCGATAGTTTGCAGGACCAAACCGTTGCAATTTTGGCAGTTGGCGACTCTGACGCGTGGCTTCAGCGCGGCAATGGCGTGCCACAAGCGTCTAGTATGCGATTTGTCTCGATTGAGGACGTCACCGATACACTATTGGCACAATTGTGCCCCACCGTGATTATCTCACCCGCTCTGTCCAAGCGTTTCGACTGTATCGATCTGGCCCAACTCCTATGTCGGCTGGAATACAAGGGCCGCTATCGCGCAGTATCGCACGAATTGCCGAATCCCAAGATGATCGAACGCGAAATCAGAAGCATCTGCCCGAACCTGGATTTCGGGGTGCTAACCAGCGACTAGGCCTCTGATGCTGCTTTAGCAGCAGCCTCGAAACTGTTGATCAGGCTACCTATTTCCTCGCACCCAACCGAAATTCGGAAGAACCCCTCAGAGATCCCGATCGCAGCTCGCCCTTCGGGCGTCAGCGCTCTATGAGACGATGTTGGAGGATGGCTTATCGTCGTCGCGATGTCGCCCAAGGTCGGTGCAAAATTCAATCCTTGAGCAGCCCTCACAAAAGCATTTGTCGCCGAACGACCACCCCCGATTTCGAAACTCACCATATGACCGCCTTCGCCATTCAACATCGACACGCTGCGGTTATGGTCGGGATGATCCTGACGCGTCGGATACAAAACGCGTTTGACCCCAGGCATCAGGGCCAATGCATCCGCCAAAAGAGCCGCGTTGGACGTACTCCGCTCGTACCTCAGGTCAAAAGAATACAGGCCACGTTCTGCCAGCCAGCAATCAAACGGAGACGGCGTAAAGCCCATCGTCACGGCGAGGACATTCATTTGATCGGTGAGTGCCGGGTCCTTGGCAGACACATAGCCAAGCGTCGCATCAGAGTGGCCGGCCAGCAACTTGGTCACCGAATGAATCACGACATCAGCGCCCACTTGAAGTGGGCTAAATCCACGAGGCGTCGGAAACGTATTGTCGACCGCAACACGAATGCCACGCGCCTTCGCCAGCGCAATGATCCCCTTCACGTCCGCCACCCGCAGAGTCGGGTTCGACACTGTTTCGATCAAGATCAACGAAGTCTCAGGACGAAGCGCCGCCTCGAATGCTTCCAAATCCGTGGGGTCAGCCAAAGACGTCGCGATCCCGAGGTTCGGCAAGACCTCATTCATCAACCGCAATGACCGCCCATAAAGCTGATCGGCCCCCAAAACGTGCTCTCCAGCTTTAGCAAGCGCCAACAAAGCGATGGTAACGGCTCCCATGCCCGAACTCGTAACGATGCCTCCATTCCCGCCTTCCATCTCGTCAAGCAGTCCGGCGAGCACCTCCGCATTCGGATGGCCCTCGCGAGCATAGGTAAATCCCTTGGCGCCACCCTCGTACTGCGCATCAAGTTCGTCAGGGTCGCCAGACGCATAAACAACGGATGGCTGCAAAGGATTCACCACCGGGCGACTGACACTGCTCGGCCAAGGCGCGCGAAGGGAAGCTTCTGGTCTCTTTGCCATTACGGGTTTCTCTCGAGTCTTAGATCACAGGAGCAAGTTGATCGCGAAAACGGCGCATTCTCTCACGGTACGTCTCGGCCGATTCCAACAGCCCAGCCTGCGCCTCTTCATCCAGCACACGAACGACCTTGCCTGGCATACCCATAACCAAACTGCCGTCCGGTATTTCTTTGCCTTCTGGGATCAACGCGCCCGCACCAATCAAACACCCGGAACCGATCCTGGCGCCATTCAAAACTGTCGCGCCCATGCCAATCAGCGACCCATCTCCAATAGTGCAACCATGGATCATGGCTTTGTGCCCGATCGTACAATTCTGACCAATTCGCACCGGAAAACCGGGGTCCGAATGTATAACCGTGTTTTCTTGAATGTTGGATCCAGCACCAATCGATAAAGGCTCGGTGTCGCCGCGTAAAGTTGCGCCAAACCAGATGGAAACACCGCTTTCAACGACGACCTGTCCAATGACATTGGCATCGGGCGCAATCCAATAGTCACCGTTTTTCGGCAACTCGGGGCGATAGTCTCCCAATGCAAAGATCGTCATGTTTCGCCGTCCTCGAATTCGCTTTGAAGACTCCGTACATGCCCAAGCAAACCCGGCTGTTGAGTGCGACGCAGCCGCTCCGCCCGGATGATCGTTCTCAAGCGCTCTTCCGTCTCGTCCAGGTCGTCATTTACCAGAACGTAGTCATAACTGTCCCAGTGACTGATCTCATCCCAACTGCGGGTCATGCGCTTGCCGATGACCTCATTACTATCCTGTCCTCGGCTTTCCAAACGCCGGCGCAACTCTGTAATGGACGGTGGCAAAAGAAAGATCGAAAGCACGTGCGGAGCCAAAGGCGAATTCGCGATCTGCTGGGCCCCTTGCCAATCGATGTCGAAAAGAACATCCGCGCCCTCTTCAATCGCCGCCTGAACAGGCCCGCGCGGAGAGCCGTAGAAGTTCCCAAAGACAAACGCATGTTCCAGCATATCGCCGCCATGCACCATCGATTTGAACTGGCCTTCCTTCACGAAATGATATTCGCGACCATCGACTTCACCTGAACGCGGTGCTCGTGTCGTGGCCGAAACTGAAAACCGAATGTCCGTGTCCCAGTCTCGCAAACGCCGCGCTAAAGTCGACTTTCCGGCACCCGACGGCGACGACAAGATAATCAAAAGGCCACGTCGGCTCATCTGTGTAATCGCCAAGTCCCCGGCCCCCTATTCGATATTCTGAACCTGTTCGCGCATCTGATCTATCACAGCTTTCAGATCAAGTCCTATGGCCGTCAACTCGCTCGATTGCGCCTTTGAACAAATCGTGTTCGCCTCGCGATTAAACTCCTGCATCAGGAAATCCAACTTGCGCCCGACAGGCTCCGCCGCCTCAAACAGCCCACGCGCCGCTGCCACGTGTGCCGTCAGACGGTCCAACTCCTCTGTCACGTCCGTTTTGACAGCAATCAGGGCCAACTCTTGAAGCAGCCGCGCGTCATCCGGCACTTCTGTCGCATCCAGTAGCCGGGACAGATTTCGCTCCATCGTCGCCCGCGCCATCTCCGTCCGATCACCTGCCGCGGCAAGCGCTGCCGAACGCAGCCGCTCCACGTCATCAAGCTGTCCGGCAAGAACACTCTTTAAGGAATCACCCTCGCGGGCACGATCCTCCTGAAACTGGCTCAGGGCATCCTCGAACGTCCCAAGGATTGCCCCGAGCAATGCCTTGGTGTCGTCCGCGCCCGTCTCGCGCTGTTCGACAACACCGCGCATAGCGGCAATATCGCTCGCCTTGGTCGGACCAAGGT